>NZ_JBHWDU010000019.1:0-119927 GCF_042734825.1 Kitasatospora sp. NPDC059648
GAGCGGGGAGATATCTGGCCGTCCGCGGGGAATCCGCTGGCCATCAGTGGGGCCCTATATGGCCGCCTATGGGGAGCTTTTCATGGCCGCCGTCAGATACTCACGCTGATCTCGGGCGGTGGTCTGGGCCTTGATCATCCGCCATGTCATCGGTCGAGGCTGTCACATCGCGGCCCACGGCCGGCGACGGCGTCCGCGAGGGACACAGCCGGGTCTCCGCTGTATGTAGTGTGCGGAAATGACAAGAAGCGAGCGACTCGCGGACCAGCTGGACTGGCACTGGCGCAAGAACCTCCGGCCGCGGCTGGCCGGTCTTACCGATGAGGAGTACTTCTGGGAGCCGGTGCGCGGCTGCTGGAACATCCGCCCACGCCGCACGCCGTCCGCAGTGATGCCGGAAGGGTCGGGGGAATGGACGATGGACTCCGCTTCCCCTGACCTGGTGCCAGCGCCTGTGACCACGATTGCCTGGCGGCTGGCGCACATCATCGTCTCCTGCCTGGGCTACCGGGTCGCATGGTACTTCGGCGGCCACGACGTCGACTCCCAGACATTCGCCTACGCGGGGACCGCTGACGAGGCGCTAAAACAGCTCGATGAGATGTATGGGAGATGGAACGCGGGGGTCCGCGAACTCTCGGACGCCGCCCTGGACAATCCGCCCACAGCGGGTCCCGAGCGGTTTCCCATGGAGAACAGGGTCCTACACGTCAACAGGGAGCTGATCCATCACGGCGCCGAGGTTTCCCTGCTGCGCGACCTCTACCGCTGGCAGGACGGAGCCGTACCGCACCGAATCTGACTTTTCGGTAACCGGCGATCGAGCATGCTGGTCGGAGGGGCTGGGCGAGTTCGTCACGTTCGGCCCGCACCTGTGCCATCTGCTTGGCCAGCTCTTCTTCCAGTTCGTCCAGGTCCGCGCGCCGCGCGGCGACCCGTGCCGCGATCTCGGACTCCGCCATGAACCGGGTGGTAGGCGGCACCCGCGCCGCGAAGCGGAGGAACCGGAGAAACCGCCTCGTCAGACGATCAAGGCCGCAGACTCCCGCGATCAACCAGCATGAGCACGGTCAGCGAACGTCACGCCAGCCCCTCCGACCAGCACGTTCGAAGATGGCGAAGCTTCATTACTCAAGGCCGGCGGGCAGGCGCCACTCGAAGGGGAAGAGCTCTGCGGCCCAGGCGGGGTCGGAAGAGGCGGCGGGGGTGCGCAGGAAGGTGCGGTGGCGGAGGAGTTCGCGGCGCTCGGCGGGGGTGAGGAGGCGCTCGTCGGGGCCGAGGTTGCCGTAGTCGTCGGGGTCGAGGTCGGGGCGGCCGTCGATCGGGGCTTCCTCGGCGACGTTCAGCAGGTCGCCGCCGGTGGTGCGGTAGTCGAGGCGGAAGTCGGTGCGCCACTGGGAGTTGCCACCCCAGCCCTGGGAGAGGTCGCGGGTGGGGCGGTGGGCTCGGCGGTGGGTCCAGTAGATCGGCCAGCGGTCGGCCACCCCGCGCTCGGCGTGGGCTGCGCCGGCCCGGACCCGTACACCGGCGCGGCTGAACAGCAGCTCGCCGAGTGTCAGGCCGGGCCAGCGGAGGTCGAGGATCTCGATGGGGGTGCCCGGGTCCTCGGCTTGCTCGACCTCGGTGATCTCGTGGAGGAAGGGGTCGAAGGGGGACGGAGTGTCGAAGGGGGTCATGCCGAGGGCGGTGAAGAGGCGGAGGTAGGGCGGGAGCTGGGGGCCGAGGAGGAGGAAGTCGCTGACGCGGCTGAGGGCGTAGAGCTCCTGGAGGAGGTCCCCGTTGTCGGCCCACCACTGGTTGTGGGGAGTGGCGGCGGTGCGGAGGCCGGCCCGGTAGTCGTCGGTGGCGGCCTCGGCGAGCCAGGGAGTGATGACGTCCTCGTAGGGGCCGTCGGTGTTGAGGAGCGCCTCGTACAGCGCGCGAGCGTTCACCCTGGTGATCCTGGCAGGTTTTGCCAAACGGTCGACCAACTTGCTGGTCGGCCCGGGTAGCGTCGCTGGTCATGAGCTTGGTGGACGTGAGGGAAAAGGCGGCCCAACTGCCCGATGCCTGGCGCTCGGTGGTGCTGGGGCAGGTCGGTAGGGCGGCGGTGAAGGTGTTGCGGATGGACGGCCGGGAGCTGGAGCAGGAGGTGCACGGGACGGCCGAGGTGCTGTTCGTCGCGGATGGCGTCCTGGAACTGGAGCTGGACGGGGCGGCCTTGACGGTCGGCGCCGGCGAGCTGTGCCGGGTGCCGGCGGGCACGCGCCACGCGGTGCGGCCGGGCAGCAGGGGAACGCTGCTGATCGTGGAGGTTCCCGAGGGGGGGTGATGGACGGCGGCGCCTCGTCCGGATCGGCGAGGCGCCGCGGGGTGGCGACTAGAGGAGACCGAAGTCGAACTCGCCTACGGCGACGGCGTGGATGAACGAGACTCTGTACGTAGCGGCCCGTGGCTCGCCGTTGTCCAAGGCGTGCCCCGACCGCGACCGCCAACCGGTTGCCTGACCCACCCTCACCGCGACCGAGCCGCCCGGCCGGATCCACCGGGCGGCCTGCCCTGCTCACGCTGCTTCCGCGTCCTCGGAGGCGGCCCGGCTGCTCGCGCTGAACCGGCGCAGGTCCGGCGCGATGACGCGGTAACGGTCGGACAGGTCGGCCATGACGTCCGTCCACAGCTCCCAGGTGTGCGGGAAGCCGTGCAGCAGTACGGCCGGGCCCGATCCGGCGAGGGCGACGTTCAGTTCGACACCGGAGATCGACCCCAGCAACCGGCTCGCCGACGAATCACCCCCCGACTAGGGAGTGGAGAACGAGACCCTCCAACGCGGTTTCGGGGCTCCGGACTTCAGGGCGGGGTCGGTCAGGAGCCGCAGTTCTCCTCCCCCCAGGTGTCGAACCAGCGGCTCCAGATGGACACGTCCTTGCCGACCGCCCGTCGTCGGCGGTCGGTTTCCCGTTGCTCCGGCGTGATCAGGGGCTCCTCGTGGCGCAGCCAGTCGAGGTACCACTCGGCGAAGCTCGCCGTCCGGCCCGCGCCGCAGCTCCCGCGGCCACGGCCTGCCCGCGCTGACCCGGAGCAGGAAGGCCCGGTGATCGGCCGGAAGCACGACGCCGAACTGTTCCTCGGCCTCCCGCGCCTGGGCGTCGGTCAGCGGCGCGGCTGGCCCGCCCGTCACCGGGTGGCCGCCGTGCCGCGCCCGCCGCTCGTACAGCGCGATGAGGCGTGGCCGCACGATGTCCCAGTCCGTGGTCCGCATGGCCGGTCACGATAGCGACCGGGCTCCGGCGGTGACGATCTCCGCGGCCGTCGCGCACCGGCCCGGCTGACCTGCTGCGCGGCCCGTCCGTCAGGCCAGGGAGCCTGCCCAGTCGGCCAGTTGCGCGAAGTCCTGCGCCGTCAGCCCGACCTTCGAATCGACGTGGTGGAGCAGCGCCGGGCCGTCGTGTCGCGCCCGCACCCAGGCGCGGTCCGCGTCCGTTATGTGGTCGTCGACCCAGGCGAAGGGGCGGCCCTGCGCCCAGGAGACGATCTCCGGCGTCTTCCAGAACACCCCGCCCTCCGGCTCGGGCCTCGGCTCGGACCAGGTGATGAACGGCAGCTCGGGCAGCCCGAGGACCGGTGCGATGAAGGCGTTGGCCTCCTCCTCCCAGGTCGTCGCCCACACCAGGTCGTAGGGCAGCGCCGTGAGCGCGGGCCCGTGCTCCGGGTTGAGCCAGACCCGCAGCGGCTTCGGCGACTTGTGGGGCGTGCCCCACCAGGCGAGCCGGCGGCGTTCGGCGGCCTCCCACCGCGGCGTCATCAGCCGGTGGGTACCGTACCCCTCGGGCCGCCGGTGGGGTTTCACCGCATCGGGGTTCAGCGGCCCGTCCACGTCCAGCAGCAGTATCGGCCGTACCATGGCGCACCTCCCTCGATCGTTGCCGCACGATAGCGGCCGGGAGGGCCTCGGCCCAACGCATTTCTCCGCCGCCCGGCTCGGCGGCCGACTGTCATAGGTGTGCGGCAGACTGTGCTCCAGCGGTGGGGGTTCCGCGCCCGAGGCGTGAACCCTGCTCACGGCTGATCCCTGAAAACGCTGGTGCACGAAACTGATCGGCCCTAAGGTAGCGGCCCGTCACCCCCACCGACCGAACCCGGAGTCCCTTCCCCCATGCCTTCGCCCGCCGTGTTCCGCTCACCGAAGGCGGCCGCCACCGCCGCCACCGTCCTGCTCTCCGTGAGCGGTGCGGTGGCACTCTTCCGCCTCGCGGTCGACGTCCACCTGTACGGCTTGGTCGGTGACCTCATGACCGGTGCCTCCAAGGTCGACGGCGCCGCGCTCACCGACGCGGACAACCTCAACGACACCGCGCTCTCGGTGTACTTCCTGGCCCTGATCGCCACGGCGGCCGCCTTCCTCACCTGGTTCTACCGGGTGCGGGTGAACGCCGAGGTGCTGGACCCGCACGGGCACCGGTTCCGGCGCGGCTGGGCGATCGGCGGCTGGTTCACGCCCCTGGTGATGCTCTGGTTCCCCCGGCAGATCGCCGGTGACATCTGGCAGGCCAGTGTCCGGCCCGACGAAACCGGCGTGCGCCCGCCGCTGTCGCAGGCGCTGCTCAACCTGTGGTGGGGCACCTTCATCGTGGGCAACGCGCTCAACCGGATAGGCAGCCAGGCCACCAACGCCGCGCGCTACCCGGACGACTACCAGCAGGGCGTCGTCTGGCTGATCGCCTCCGACGTGCTCCAAGTGGCCGCCGCGGTCTTCGCCGTCCTGGTGGTGCGGAAGCTGACGTCCATGCAGGAGGAGCGCTTCGCCGAATCCGCCGCCCGGGCGTACGGGGTCCACGTTTCGGCCGTCGAGAGCTGACGCCTGCCCCGCTCATGGGACGAACCCCGTGGAGCCGACGGCGACGACCGAAGCGCCGCAGGCCGGGCAGGCCGGGCAAGCCGAACAGGCCGGTCAGGCAGGTCGGGCCGATGAGGGCGCTCCGCCCCGGTGAGGAGGCCCGCGCGCCCATGGTGCTGCGGTGGTCGGTGGGTCTACGTTGGCGCGGTGAGTGCTTCGACTGGCGCCGTCCGAAGGCGGCGCGTGTTCTTCTCCGTCGGCTGGGCCGTCCTCCTGGGGGCCGTGGTGGTGCCGCCGTTGGTCGTCGGGCCGGCGTTCGCGCGCTCGGGGGCGCTGATCGCGTCCGGGCTGGTGGCGGCGCTCGGGCCCGCCGTCCTGCTGGAAGCGGCGACGGCGCGGCGCAAGAGCGTGCGGGTGGCCGGCGGGCTGGTGCGGGCGCGCACCTGGTCGGGCGAGCGGGAGGTGGACCTGCGGGACCTCGCCATCGTCCGTGCCTGGGAGGCGATGTCGAGGGAAGGCTCGCAGACCTTCGTCTCACTGGCGGACCGCTCCGGCGGCTGGGTGGTCCTGGTCGCCGACGACGGGCGCCGGCAGCTGATCGCCGACGCGGTGCGCAGACACGGCGCGGGTTACGTCTCCCCGTGGGCCCTGGGTCTGCTGGGCCTCAAGCCCACCCGCTGGTACGCCGCGGGCGGCCGCGTGCTCGGGCTCCTCTTCGTGTTCATCGCCCTGCTCCCTGTCGGAATGCTGCTCGCCGCGGCCGTCGCCCAGCGCTGAACGGCCGGCCTCAGCAGTAGCCGTGCAGCGCGGCGCGGCCTCCGGGCGCCGCGAGACCCGGGCCGGGGCGCTCAGGGCTTCTGCCAGGCCAGCGAGTACCGCCGCAGGACGTGCCACCGGTAGCGCACCCCCGGCAGCACCCGCCCGGCCGCCTCCCGCACCTCCCGGTAGCTCATCCCCGGCGCGGCCTCCGGCATCCCCTCCGGGCCCCCTGCCCGCCTCAGCACCTTCACGGCCCGCACCAGCGGCGCGGCCGCCACCCGGCGGGCCCAGTCCGCCGACGTCTCCTCCCGCGCCAGGCCGACCACCACCAACACGCCTCCCGGCCGCAGCAGTTCTCGCATCCGGGTGAGCGCGGCCGGGAAGTCCATGTGGTGGACGGCCGTGACCGAGCAGACGAAGTCGAAGCCCTCAAGCGGCAGGTCGACCGTCAGGAAGTCCCCTTCCAGGAATGCCGGTTCGGCGTGCAGCGCCCGTGCCCGGGCGACCATCCCGGCCGAGCTGTCCACCCCGACCACCCGGCCGCACCGCCGCGCCAGCTTCGCCGCCAACAGCCCGTCCCCGCACCCCACGTCCAGCGCCGCCCCGCACCCCGGCGGCACCGCCCGCAGGATCCCGGCGTGCCGCGCCACATTGGTGTTCCAGTACGGCCGTTGCTCGCGCATCCCCCCACCGTAGGCCCCGGGCCGCGCCGTGCGGGCCTGAGGACCGAACCCCGGGCCGGACTTCCGGGATGTGCCTGGTCCGGTTGGAGGAGGAAGTGTCGCTCCTCGACGGGTGGTTCAGCCGTCCGCCAGGGCGGCCGTCACGGCGGCCTCGGCGTGGAGGCGGGCGGTGGGGAACACCGGGACGGGGCTGTCCTCCGGCCCGACCAGCAGTTCGATCTCGGTGCAGCCGAGGACGACGCCCTCGGCGCCCGCCGCGACCAACTGCTCGATGACCCGCCGGTAGGCCGCCCGCGACTCCTCGCGGACCACTCCGAGGCACAGCTCCTCGTAGATCACCCGGTGCACCAGGGCGCGGGATTCGGCGTCGGGGACGAGGACGTCCAGACCGCCGGAGGCCAGTCGGCCCCGGTAGAAGTCCTGTTCCATGGTGAACGCCGTCCCCAGCAGCCCGACCCGCCGCAGGCCCGCCGCCCGCACCGCGTCCGCCGTGGCGTCGGCCAGGTGCAGCAGGGGGACGGTCACCGCCGCCGCGACCTGGTCGGCGACCTTGTGCATGGTGTTGGTGCAGATCAGCAGCAGATCCGCGCCCGCCGCCTCCAGCGAGCGGGCCGCGTCCGCGAGGACGGCTCCGGCCTCCTCCCACCGGCCCGCCGTCTGCAGCCGCTCGATGTCGGCGAAGTCGACCGAGTGGAGCACGAGTCGGGCGGAGTGCAGGCCGCCGAGGCGGTCGCGGGTGAGTTCGTTCAGGGTGCGGTAGTACTGGGCGGTGGATTCCCAGCTCATGCCGCCGATCAGCCCGAGGGTCTTCATGCCGCCATTTATAAGTCAGGCGCGAAAAGTAAAGCAAATACATAAGGAGTACTTTGACGGGCCCTCGCCTGTTCCCCTCAATTCCCCCGGGCCACCCGGTGCTGCCATTCCCGGCTGAACACCACCGACCCCGCCTCCAATGCCCGCAGCTGCACCAGGCTGATGAAGTGCTCTGCGTCGCAGCGCAGTTGGGTGCGGGTCTGGACGGTCACGTCCCAGCCGAGGTCCGGTCGCTCCAGCCGCACCGTGTGGTCGGTACGGGCCTGGGCGCTGAGCGGGGCGCCGGTGAGGATGCGGTAGGCGGTGACGGTGTGCTCGTCGAGGACCAGGCCGTCGGGGTAGGTGCGGGTGCCGTCGGTCGCGGGGGAGAGGTCGATGCGCCATTCGTGGCGTCCGATGTCGTGCACGGTGACGTGCTCGGGCCGGGCGGTGAGCGGTTCGGTGACGTGGACGGCCGGCGGGTCGGGCAGCGTGGGGGTCTCGAAGGTGACGGGCGCGGCGCCGACGTCGGCCGCCAGGTGGCGGACCGGCAGGCTGAGGGTGGAGCGGGACGGGTCGAGGGCGTACCCGCTGTCGTCGGCGGGCGGCCACACCCAGGGCCAGTAGACGGAGGAGAACGCGAGCCGCAGTCGGTGCCCGGCCGGGACGGTCGCGGCGCAGGCGGCGAGTTCGACCTCGGCGTCGGGGCCGGCGGCGGTCAGCACGCCGCGGGTGAGCAGGTCGGAGGTGCCGTCGGGGCCGACCGCGCACAGCCGTGCCACCACCTGGACCGGGGAGTCGGCGGAGCGCAGCCGCAGCCGCGCGACCGGGGTGCCGAGCAGTTCGACGGGCTCGGGCAGCGGCTGGGAGTCGAAGCAGACCGAGCGCCCGTCCTCCTCGCGCTGGTCCGGCGGCTGGTCGGCGGGGCGGCCGTGGGAGACGTACGCACCGGCGTTGAGGCCGGTGTGCTGGGGGGAGCGGACGCGGACGTAGCGGTCCCCGGAGGCGGTGCCGGCGGTGCGCAGCTGGCCGTCGAGGTCCCAGTGGATCTCCCGGACGTCCGGGGAGGGCCAGGCCTCGTCGCCGGTCCAGCGGGTGCTGATCCAGCTGCGCAGGGCCGGTTCCTTGGCGGCGCCGGTGTCGACGCCGCGCAGCCAGTGGTCCCACCAGCGCAGGGTCTCGGGCAGGGCGGCCTCGGGCAGGCCGTGCGGCCAGGGGCCGATCAGCGCGCGGGCGGTGGGGGACTCGGCGAGCAGGCGCAGCACGAAGGAGCAGGACGGGTCGCCCCAGCCGGCCACCGCGAGAACCGGGACGGACACCGGCACGGTGGTGTCCCCGGCGGCGAGCCAGGTGTCGACGGGGGGTTCCAGCGATTCGAGCCGGGCCAGCCAGCGGGGCCGCCAGGCGTCGCCGAGCCGGAGCGGGTCCGGGGGCAGGGCGGCGTCGGCGACCAGGGCGGTGAGCCGGGTGTGCAGGTCGGCGGCGAGGACGGCGCCGCCGAGGCGGTGGCCGCCCTGGGGGCAGGCGGTGACCGCCGCGCCGACGGTGTCCGGGGCCCGGGCGGCGAGCCGCAGCGCGGTAGTGCCGGCGGCGCCGACTCCGAGCAGGCCGACGCGGCCGCTGCACCAGGGGCGGCGGGCGATCCAGTCGATGACGGCGGCGCCGTCGGCGAGCTCCTGCTCGTCGCCGGGTTCGCCGGGCAGGCCGCCGGAGTTGCCGTGGCCGCGGGTGTCGACCCGGACGGCGGCGTAGCCGTGGCCCGCGTACCAGGGGTGGCGGCGGGCGTCCTCGGCGGCGGTGCGGTCGCTCAGGCGGTCGGCCGAGTACTCCAGCAGGGCGGGGGCGGGCTCCTCGCCGACCGGGCGCCACACGCGGGCGGCGAGCTCCGTGCCGTCGGGCAGCGGGATGCGGACGTCCTCGCGGGTGGTGCGGAAGGGGTACGACGGCATGGCCGCTCCCATCGGGTCCCGGGCCGGTGAGCGCCGAGCGGCCCGGGCGCGGACGGGGACCGCGCCGCGGGCGTCGGCATTCCGACCCTAGGCGAGGAGGCGCCCGATTTCCTGGCGAGCGCCGCGTCCCGGTGAGGGCTGCTCCCCGGCGGGCGCCGCGTCCCGGTGAGGGCCCGCGGCGGCCGTTCCGGGTGGACCGAGGCCGGGCCGTAATTGCGCATGACTTGCAACTGCTCGCCCAAGGGGGGAAGGATGGCCAGCTCCGCCCGGACCACCCGAAAGGACCACAGGATGCCCAGCACCGCCCCAGGTGCCCCGGCAGGCGCCCCACCCGTCAGATGGCGCGACCGGCTCACCCGTGAGGAGTGGATCCGGCTGGCCGGGATGGGCGGCTTCATCCTCGCGCTGCACGTCATCGGCTGGTTCACGCTGCTCGCCCTGGTCGCGCCCGAGCACTACGACGTCGGCGGCCAGGTGTTCGGCGCGGGCATGGGCCTGACCGCCTACACCCTCGGGATGCGGCACGCCTTCGACGCGGACCACATCGCGGCGATCGACAACACCACCCGCAAGCTGATGGGACAGGGCAAGCGGCCGCTGTCGGTGGGCTTCTGGTTCTCGCTCGGGCACTCCTCGATCGTCTTCGGCCTGTGCGCGCTGCTGGCCTTCGGCATCCGCACGCTCGCCGACCAGGTGGAGGCGGACGACTCGACGCTGCACCAGATGACCGGCCTGATCGGCACCACCGTCTCCGGCTCGTTCCTGCTGCTGCTCGGCCTGATCAACCTGGGCGCCTTCAACGGCATCCTCCGGGTGTTCCGCCGGATGCGCCTGGGCGAGTACGACGAGGCCGAGCTGGAGCGCCAGTTGGAGCGGCGCGGGCTGATGAACCGCATCCTCGGCAAGGTCACGCGGGCGGTGACCAAGTCCTGGCACATGTATCCGGTGGGCCTGCTGTTCGGCCTGGGCTTCGACACCGCGACCGAGGTGTCCCTGCTGGTGCTGGCGGGCGGCGCGGCGGCCTTCTCGCTCCCCTGGTACGCACTGCTGACGCTGCCGATCCTGTTCGCGGCGGGGATGAGCCTGTTGGACACGATCGACGGCTCGTTCATGAACTTCGCCTACGAGTGGGCGTTCTCCAAGCCGGTCCGCAAGATCTACTACAACCTGACCGTCACCGGCCTGTCGGTGCTGGTCGCGCTGGTCATCGGCCTGATCGAACTGATCGGCCTGCTCGGCGAGAAGCTGGACATCACCAGCGGGCCGATCGCCTGGATCAGCGGCCTGGACCTCAACTTCGTCGGCTACGCGATCGTCGGCCTGTTCGTGCTGACCTGGATCGGGGCGATCGCGTTCTGGAAGTTCGGCAGGGTCGAGGAGAAGTGGTCGGCCGGGCTGGCGGCCGCCTCCCCGGCCGAAGCGGAATAGCCGCGGAACGGGGACGGACGCGACCGGGGGCCGGTGACCGGGGTCTGGTCACCGGCCCCCCGGGGCCTTCCGGAGCCCTGTGCCGCCGCGGTTACTTCAGCGCGGCGAGCACCGCGTTCGCCATCACCTGCTCGCCGGTCGCGTTCGGGTGGAACGGCACGGCGGGCGAGCCGGGCAGCGCGCCCTCGATCCAGCGGTCGTCGGAGCAGACGTCGTGCCCGCGGGTCGGGGTCGCGGTGTCCACGTACGTCGCGCCGTTGGCGGCCGCGGTGGACTTGAGGGCGGCGTTCAGCTCGTCGAGCACCCCGTGCATGTACTCGACGTCGCCCGGCGTCACCGGCTGGCGCAGGATGCAGGCCGAGCCGTCGGCGGGCAGCACGGACGGGTAACCGACCAGCAGCACCCGGGCCTTGGGCGCCTTGGTGTGGATCTGCTGGAGGGTGGTGGCGATCTGCGGGGCGATGGTGGTGGTGATCCGCTCGGCCAGGTCATCGTTGCCGTACTGCCAGGACCAGGTGTTCCAGTCCCAGTAGCCGTGGTGGTAGACGTCCTTGCAGGGCGTGCCGAGCGGGTTGACGGTCGCGCCCGCGATGCAGGTGGCGACCAGTTCGCCGAGGCCGAGGTCGCTGGCGGCGAGGTCGTTGCCGCCGATCCCGAGGGTGACCAGGTCGGTGTCGGCGGCCACCGAGTCCAGCTGCGGGTCGTTGACCCGGATGAAGGCGTCGTACTGCGGCTGCGTCATGGCCTTGACCTTGGCGGCCGCGCAGGTGACGTCGGTGTAGGCGCCGGCCTTGAGCGAGGCGGCGACCAGGTGGCCGTAGTTGTGGTCGGAGCGCAGGCACAGGCCGGCCGACTGGCCGGGCACGCCGGCGCCGGCGGCGTAGGAGTCGCCGAGGGCCACGTAGTGCTTCGGGGCGGGGGTGGCGGCCTGGGCAGTGGTGGAGGTGAGCGCGAGGGCGGCGCCGACGGCGACGGCGGCGAGCAGGCTCGAATTGCGGAGCCGCCGGGAATTCCGGGCAGGGCGGAGCACGGGTTCCTCCTGGGGGAGAGAAACGACGGGTGGGGGTCGTGCCGAGCCGGGCCACAGCTACTCACAGGTAAGTTACTGTCAGGTTTCGTCGGCGTCCATGCTTCCGACGGAAATTCCGGAAATCCCGTCAGATGGCACCGGGTGACATTTCGAATTCCGCTCCACCGTGTTTCGAAAACAACTCCGATACGCGGTGGAGCGGAATTCGGGAACTCCCCGGCCTCAGCCGGGGGTGCCGGCCGGAGCGCGGCGCCGGGCGGCGGCGAAGGAGGCGATGACCACCGCGGCGAGCACCCCGAAGACGGTGAGCAGGGCGCCGAGCGCCATCAGCAGCGCCGCGCCGATCAGCTTGCCGGGCAGGGCGGGGGAACCGCTGCCGGAGTGCCAGACCACCCGGTCGCCGGTCAGTCGGGCGAGGTCGACGGTGCCCTGGTGGCCGTCGTCGAGGTGGTGCCGGGAGTCGGTCGCGGCGGCCCGCCGGTCGCCCATCAGGAAGGCCCGCCCGGGCGGGACGGTGACGTCGAAGTCGCGTGGGCAGGTGTCGGCCCGGCGGTCGGCCGGTTCGTCCAGCGGCTGTCCGTCGAGGCTGGGCCGCCCGTCGGCGCAGGCGATCCGCTGGCCGCCGAGGGCCACCACCCGGAACACGGGGGAGCCGTGGAGGCCCCAGGGGGAGTCGGCGATGTAGATCTCGCCGCGCCGGACGTCCGCCGCCGCGACCCGGTCGGCCAGCATCCGGTCGCCCGGCCGGAGCGCCGGCTCCATCGCCGTGCCGTCCATGCGGTGGAGGGAGTAGCCGCCGGTGAGGACCACCGAGAGTCCGAGCGCCCCGCACAGGATCCCGGTCACCGCCACGGCCACCGCGAACCACAGGCCCCGGGCCCTCCCCTTCGGCATCCGCCCGTTCCTCTTCCCTCGGCCGCTCGTCGGTCGGATCCTATTCCAGGCCGATCGGGTGGCCCCGGGGGCCGGTCCCCTGACAGGTACAGTTCCGGTGCAGAGCGTGCCGTCGACGACCGGGGCCGCCGATCCAGGAGGGGGACCAGAGCGGATGAGCCGCCGAGACCGTGACCGCGACGGCAGGAACGACCGTGACGGCAGGAACGGCCGCGACGCCAAGGACGGCCGCGACCGCAAGCGGGGCGCCGGTTCTCCGGTGACCGTCACCGTCTGCCGGGGCTGCTGCTGCGGCACCGAGGCGAAGCACCCGGGGGTGGACCACGCCGGGCAGTACGAGCGCCTGCGGACGGCCGTCGGCTCGGCGGGCCGGGTCCGGGCCGTCACGTGCCTGGACGTGTGCACCCAGTCCAACGTGGTGGTGGTCGGCCCGTCCAGCGAGGGGCGGGCGGCGGGCGGCCGTCCGGTCTGGCTCGGCTTCGTGCTGATGGACGAGATGATCGACGACATAGCCGCCTGGGTGCACGCCGGCGGACCCGGCCTCGCCGACCCGCCCGGGCTGCTCGACCTCCAGCTGATCTCGGTCTCCCGGCGGGTCCGCGAGGGGCTCCCGGAGTGATCCGCCACGCCTGACGGAGCCGAACAGTCGTGACGGTCGGTCAGATCCACGGCCCGGGACGGCTTCGGGGTCGGCCCACTACCATGACCGGTGGCATCGAGCGGTTCCGTGCAAAGGGAGGAAGACGATGACGACGGTCTGCCGCATCTGCGCGGGCACCGGCCGCACCGCCGGCCTCAACTGCCGCACCTGCCAGGGCACCGGCACCACCGAGGTGGGCGGCGGGGGCGGCAACTGCTTCCTCTGTGACGGCACCGGGGTGTACGTCCGCTACCGGGTGGACGCGACCGGCGCCAAGCAGGCCTACCGGGACGAGATCTGCCGCACCTGCGACGGCACCGGCAGCCGCTCCACGAACCTCTGGGACGAACCGTCCGCCTGACTGCCCTCCGGCGCCCCCGTCCGTCCCGTCGGCTGGGGACATGGTCCGGCACCCCTCCGGTACGGACATGTTCTTTACCGAACCGTGACCCGGTGTTGGTGTTCGAGTGGCGGAGGCGCTGACACTCGTTCACCGGAAGTCCGCGTGCGGTCAACGCGCCGCTGACAGAGTCCCGCGCATGGATATCCCCAACATGGGCGTGCCGGCCGAGCTCGCCGACCGCATGAGCATGGCCGAGCAGCACGAGTACCTGCGGGCCCGTTTCTCCCGCCGTCGGATGCTGCGCGCCGGCGCGGTGACCGTGGGCGCCGTCGCCGTCGGCGGTGCGCTGGGCAGCGCCCCGGCCTTCGCCGCCCCGGCCGGTCCGCAGCTGCTGACCGGTGCCACGACGGCCGGCATCGACGGCGCGCTGGTCGCGCCGATCGGCCGTCACCTCCAGTTCGGCCCCGAGCCGGACACCCAGTTCCGCATCTCCTGGCAGGTGCCGGCGCCGGTCAAGAAGCCGTTCCTGCGGTTCGGCAAGCACCCGTGGGAGCTCAGCCACAGGATCCAGGCCGAGGTCCGTGCCCTGCACACCCCGGCGCTGACCCCCAACAGCCAGCCGGTGGACCAGTACTACCTGCACGTGGCGCTGGAGGACCTCCAGCCCGACACCACCTACTACTACGGCGTCGGCCACGAGGGCTTCGACCCCGCCTCGCAGCAGCGGATCTCCACCCTGCACACCTTCCGCACCGCGCCACCCCGCGACCGCCGCTGGGGCAAGGTGTACGAGCCGTTCACCTTCACCGCCTTCGGGGACCAGGGCGTCAGCGCCCACGCGGCCGGCAACGACAACATCATCAAGGCCCAGAAGCCGGCCTTCCACCTGCACGCCGGCGACATCTGCTACGCCGACCCGGCCGGGTCCGGCACCGACCCGGACAAGTCCGTCTTCAACGCGAGGACCTGGGACGACTTCCTGGTCCAGACGGAGACCGTCGCCGCCGACATCCCGTGGATGGTCGCGTACGGCAACCACGACATCGAGGCGTGGTACTCGCCCAACGGCTACGGCGGCGAGAACAGCCGCTTCTTCCTGCCGGACAACGGCCCGGACCCGCGCAAGGTCCCCGGCGTCTACACCTTCCGCTACAAGAACGTCGGCGTCGTCTCGCTGGACGCCAACGACGTCTCCTACGAGATCCCGGCCAACCTGGGCCTCTCGGCGGGCCAGCAGACCAAGTGGCTGGAGCGCACCCTCAAGGACCTGCGCAGCGACGAGACCGTCGACTTCATCGTGGTCTTCTTCCACCACTGCGCCTTCTCCACCACCGTCGCCCACGCCTCCGAGGGCGGCGTCCGCGAGGCCTGGGTGCCGCTGTTCGAGAAGTACCGGGTGGACCTGGTCATCAACGGCCACAACCACATCTACGAGCGCACCGACGCCATCCTCGGCAACAAGGTCTCCAAGCAGGTGCCGAGCGGCGCCACCGTCGAGCCCGCCAAGGACGGCGTGGTCTACGTGACCGCGGGCGCGGCCGGCCGCAGCCTGTACAAGTTCGACGCGCCCGACACCTACGAGGGGCACGAGAACCACCAGGACGAGGTGACCACCTACTACTGGGGCAAGGGCAGGGTGAAGGTCCCCGAGACCATCCAGTGGTCGCGGGTGCGCTACACCGGCTACTCCTTCATCAAGGTCGACGTCACCCCGGCCCACCTGGGCCAGAAGTCGGTCATGAAGGTCACCGCGCTGGCCGAGAACGGCACGCGGATCGACGACTACACGATCCTGCGCAAGGTCGGCGAGGGCTGGGACTCCGACCGCGACGACGACGGGCAGGGCGGCGGCTGGGGCTGGTAGTCCCCGATCGGCCCGGTGCGGCCCCGGTGCTGGAGGTTCAGCGCCGGGGCCCGTACATGATCACGCCGACCCCGGCCAGGCAGATCAGTGCGCCCAGCACGTCGTAGCGGGTCGGCCGGAAGCCGTCCACGACCACGCCCCACAGCAGTGAACCGGCCACGAACACCCCGCCGTAGGCGGCCAGCACCCGGCCGAAGTCCGCGTCCGGCTGCAGCGCCGCGACGAAGCCGTACACGCCGAGCGCCACCACGCCCAACCCGGCCAGCCACCACGGCCGTTGCTCCTTCACGCTCTGCCAGACCAGCCAGCAGCCGCCGATCTCGGCGAGCGCGGCGAGGGCGAACAGGGCGACGGAGCGGGCGACGGTCATGACGTGCAGGTTAGGGCCTGTCCGGGCGCTCAGCCCTGCCGGTACGTCGCCAGGAAGCGCCCGATCCGGTTGATGGCCGTCTCCAGGTCGTCGGCGCGCGGGAGGGTGACGAAGCGGAAGTGGTCCGGGCGGGGCCAGTTGAAGCCGGTGCCCTGGACGACGTGGATCTTCTCGCGCAGCAGCAGGTCCAGGACGAAGCGCTCGTCGTCGACGATCCGGTGCACGGCCGGGTCGAGCCGGGCGAAGGCGTACAGGGCGCCCTTGGGCTTGACGCAGCTGACGCCGGGGATCTCGTTGAGCGCCCTGACCGCGATGTCGCGCTGCTCGGTGAGCCGGCCGCCGGGCAGGACCAGGTCGTTGATGGACTGGTGGCCACCGAGCGCGGCCTGGACGGCGTACTGCGCGGGCACGTTGGGGCACAGCCGCATGCCGGAGAGCATGGTCAGGCCCTCCAGGTAGTCGGTGGCGTGCTGCTTGGGGCCGGAGACGACCAGCCAGCCGCTGCGGAAGCCGGCCACCCGGTAGGCCTTGGAGAGGCCGTTGAAGGTGAGGGTGAGCACGTCGTCGGCGAGGGCGGCCAGGCAGTGGTGCTCGGTGCCGTCGTAGAGGATCTTGTCGTAGATCTCGTCGGCCAGCACCATCAGCTGGTGGCGGCGGGCCAGGTCGAGGATCCCCTCCAGGAGCTCCTTCGGGTAGACCGCGCCGGTGGGGTTGTTGGGGTTGATGACGACGATCGCCTTGGTACGGGCGGTGATCTTGGCGGCGATGTCGTCCAGGTCCGGGTACCACTCGGCCTCTTCGTCGCACAGGTAGTGCACGGCCTTGCCGCCGGCCAGCCGGACGGACGCCGTCCACAGCGGGTAGTCCGGCATCGGGACGAGCACCTCGTCGCCGTCGTCGACCAGTGCGGTGACCGCCATCTGGATCAGCTCGGAGACGCCGTTGCCGAGGTAGACGTCGTTGACGCCGACGCCCTGGACCCCGCGCTGCTGGTAGTACTGCACCACCGCGCGCCGGGCCGGCAGGATGCCGCGGGAGTCGCTGTAGCCGTGCGCCGAGGGCAGGTTGCGGATGATGTCCTGGATGATCTCCTCGGGCGCCTCGAAGCCGAACGGAGCCGGGTTGCCGGTGTTCAGGCGCAGCACGCTGTGCCCGGCCTCCTCCAGGGCGTTGGCCTGGTCGACCACCGGACCCCGGATCTCGTAGCACACGTCATTCAGCTTGCTGGACTGCCGAAACTCCATCTGCGGCCTCCCGACCGTCGCCACCGCTCCGTTGCTTCTGCTTTGTTCTACCAAGCTGGCACTTGGAAAGTCCAACCTCTTGGCTATGCTGATCCACATGTCACGCCGAAGCTACGACCAGTACTGCGCCGTCGCCCGCGCCCTGGACGCGGTGGGGGAGCGCTGGAGCCTCCTGATCGTCCGTGAACTCCTGGGCGGGCCGCGCCGCTACACCGACCTGCACGCCGACCTGCCCGGCGTCTCCACCGACATCCTCGCCGCCCGACTCAAGCAACTGGAGGGCGAAGGGCTCGCGGAGCGGCGGCGGCTGGAACGGCCGGCCAACGCGACGGTGTACGAGCTGACCGAGCGCGGACGCGAACTGCGGCCGGTGATCGAGGCGCTGGGGGAGTGGGGGCTGGGCGCCCTGGGTGAACAGCGGCCCACCGACGCGGTGCGCGAGCACTGGTTCACGGCGCCGAAGGCAGTGGTCCCGGGCTGAGTCCTCCGGGAGCCGCCGGTGGGCGGTGGCGGGGCGGCGGCAAGGCCCCCGTCGCCGGCCGCCGCCCCGTGGTCCCAGGATGGCGCGGACCGATAAACGTCCGGTGGACGGTGAATGAGCGGCCGGACCCCCGTGCCACTGGTTGGTAAGTGCACACGTACGATCGTCGGGTCGCGGAGCCATCTCAGGAGAGCGGAGGCCGCCCGTGCCCACCACCAGCCGCAGCTACGCCAGCTACGTCGCCGTCGGGGACTCCTTCACCGAGGGCATGTGCGACGACCTCCATCCCGACGGCCACTACCGGGGCTGGGCGGACCGGGTCGCCTCCGCGCTGGCGGCCGACGCCGGCGCCGGCGGGGACTTCCGGTACGCCAACCTGGCCGTCCGCGGCAAGCTCATCGGCCAGATCCACGACGAACAGCTCGCCACCGCCATCGGGATGGGCGCCCAACTCGTCACCCTGGCCGGCGGCTTCAACGACGTGCTGCGCCCGGGCTGCGACATCGACCGGGTCGAGCGGCTGCTCGGCCGCTGCGCCGCCGAGCTGCGCGCCACCGGCGCCACCGTCGTGCTGTTCACCAGCACCGACCCCACCCGCCGGCTGACCGGCAGCGCCCGGCTGCTGCCCGCCATCCTGCGGATGAAGGCCTTCGTGCAGGAACTCGGGCAGCAGGACGGCTTCGCCGTCGTCGACCTCTTCTCCGCGCCCTGCTTCGACGACCGCCGGCTCTGGGCCGAGGACCGGCTGCACCTGTCGCCCGAGGGGCACCGCCGGGTCGCCGAGGGCGTGCTGGAGGCGCTCGGCCGCCCCGCCGCCACCGACTGGCGCGCCCCGCTGCCCGCCGCCGCCCCGCCCGGCCGCGCCGAGAAGCTGCGCTCGGACGCCCGCTGGCTGGGCGCCCACCTCGGCCCGTGGATCGGCCGCCGCCTCACCGGCCGCTCCTCCGGTGACGGCCGCCCGCCGAAGCGCCCGGAGCTGCTGCCCTTCCCGTAGGGCGTCCCCGGTCCAGCCGGCCCTGCTCGGAGCTCTCCGCTTCGAGGACCAGGCTCGCCATCGGGGCGCGGGTGGTCCAGCCGAGTGCGGTGTAGAGCGCCTGGCCGGCCGCCGTGCCGACCAGCACCCCGGTGCGGGCGCCCGCCTCGTGCGCGCCGGACTGCAGGGCCCGCATCACCACCGAGCCCAGGCCCCGGCGGCGGTGGTCGGGGGCGGTGGCGATCTGGTCCGGCACGGCCACCGCGCCGGCCAGGCCGGCCTGGCCGCGGGCGGCGAGGCGCCCCTCCTCGTCGCGCACCAGAGCGCGCAGGACGCCGCCGCGGGTCCAGGTGGTCAGGGTGTAGCCGGCCGGTACGGCGAGCGGCTCGGGGCTGAGCGGGACGGTCATCAGGAAGCCCGGTTGGTCCAGCCGCCACTGCGGGCCCAGCCAGGGCCGTACGGTCTCGTCCTCGGCGAACAGCTTCAGCCAGGTGGCCGGCGCGGTGGTCGCCTCGGCGAGCTCGCGGACCTCG
Source organism: Kitasatospora sp. NPDC059648 (assembly GCF_042734825.1). Classification (NCBI taxonomy): domain Bacteria; kingdom Bacillati; phylum Actinomycetota; class Actinomycetes; order Kitasatosporales; family Streptomycetaceae; genus Kitasatospora; species Kitasatospora sp. NPDC059648. The sequence goes on from NZ_JBHWDU010000019.1 coordinate 18,797, forward strand.
GCCTCGGTCGGCTCGGGCAGCACGTGCCGCCCCACCTCCCCGGTCGGTGCGCCGACGTCGATGGTCCAGCCCCAGGGCTGCTCCACCGGATCGGCGGCGCCCCGGGAGGCGACCCAGCCGCTGATCCACATCCGGACCAGCTCGGTGACGTTCGACTGCGGCATGGCGCTCTTCCCCCGCGAGTAATGGTCTCATCTGCATTTGGAACCTTACCGGCGTGAGGGTGGCCCTGCCCAGTAGGATTTCCGGTTCAAGGCGACCAGCAGTGGAGAGGACCCGGACCGTGAGCGAGACCGCGCCGCCGCAGGATCCCGAGGCGGCCGAGCCGACCCCGCTCCAGTCCGACTGCGGCAGCTGCTTCGGCCTGTGCTGCGTCGCCCTGCCCTTCGCCGCGGGCACCGACTTCGCCGTGAACAAGGCCGCCGGCAGCCCGTGCCGCAACCTGCGGGCGGACTTCAGCTGCGGCATCCACGCCCGGCTGCGCGACAGCGGCTTCCAGGGCTGCACCGTCTACGACTGCTTCGGCGCCGGGCAGCGGGTCTCCCAGGTCACCTTCGGCGGGGTCGGCTGGCGCGAGGAGCCCGACAGTGCCAAGCCGATGTTCGACGTGTTCCCGATCGTGCGGCAGCTCCACGAACTGCTCTGGTACCTCACCGAGGCGCTCACCTTCGCCCCCGCCGCCCCCGTCCACGCCGAGCTGCGGCAGGCCCTGGAGGAGACCGACCGCCTGGCCGGCGGCACCCCCGAGGAGATCCTCGCCGTCGACGTCCCGGCCCACCGCGGGCGGGTCAGCGAGCTGCTGCTGCGCGCGGGTGAACTCGTCCGGGCCGCCGTCCCCCACCGCCGCGAACACCGCGGTGCCGACCTCTTCGGCGCCCGGCTGCGCGGAGCCGACCTCCAGGGTGCCAACCTGCGCGGCGCCCTCCTCGTCGCCGCCGACCTCTCCGGGGCCGACCTGCGACTCGCCGACCTCATCGGCGCCGACCTCCGCGACGCCGACCTGGCCGGCGCCGACCTCACCACGGCCCTCTTCCTCACCCAGGCCCAGCTCAACGCCGCCCGCGGCGACGCCACCACCCGCCTCCCGGTCGGCCTCACCCGCCCCACCCACTGGCCCGAAACCGCCCCGGCTGCCGCTGCCGCTGCCGCCCGCAAGCCCCGCAGCGGCCCCCGCCCGCAGGGCACCGGCCGCCCGGGCCGCCCGCGCCGCCGGTAGGGACGCGCCGCTGCTGTTCAGGCCCCCGGGTGGAGCAGGTCCTCGGGCCGGCGCGTGAGCAACCGCGACCGCAGGGCGTCGATCCGGGCGGGGTCGAGGGCGACGGCGCCGGTGAGGTAGGCCTCGACGGAGCCGTAGCGGGTGGCGAGGTCGGCGAGGGCGAGGCGGATGACGGTTTCGGGGGCGCGGCCGTAGCCCGGCCAGCGGAGGGTCCGGCCCGGGTGGGCGGCGTGCCAGTCGGCGACGAGGTGCGGGGTGGCGTGCTCGGTGAGGGCGAAGTCGGCGGCGATGTCGTCCTCGGAGACGCCGAGCAGGGTGAGCACCAGGGCGGCGATCAGGCCGGTGCGGTCCTTGCCCGACATGCAGTGGAAGACCACCGGGGCCTCGGCGTCGGTGATCACCTCCAGGGTCCGGCGGATCTCCTTCACGCCGTCCTCGGCGACCTCGGCGAAGCGGTCGGCGAGGTAGCGCCAGGGGTCGAGCTCCGGGTCGATCGAGGCCTGGTCGTACGGGCGGTGCTCGATCGAGAGGTTGTGGAAGTCCAGCCCGTCGAAGTCGGGGACCCGGCCCTTGGCGGCGATCTCCCAGTCGTAGCGCAGGTCGATCACGGTCCGCACGCCGAGGGCCCGGAGCTTCTCCAGGTCGGCGGGGGAGGACTTGCCGAGCGAGTCGGAGCGGTAGAGCAGGCCCCGCCGGACGGTCCGTCCGTCGGCGGCCGGATAACCGCCCAGGTCACGGAAGTTGTGCAGGGCCTCGAACTCGATGTGACGCGTTGACATGTGCGGCACTCTAGCCAGCGGCGTCAGGGCGTGTACCCCCGGGCGAGGAGCTCGAAGGCGCGGTCGGCCTCGGCGGCGGCCTCGGGGTGGAGGTCGTCGGCGGTGCGGCCGCCCTCGTGGATGCGGCGCCAGTTGTGCAGGGCGAGGACGCGCTGGGTGGCGGTGACCTGGGCGGCGAGCAGTTGGGCGGTGAGCTCGTGGGGCGGGGTGAGGCCGGGGGCCTCGCGCAGCGCCTCGGCGAGGGACTGTTCGGCGCGGGCCACGTACGCGCCGACCCGGGCGGCCAGGCTGGGGGTGCCGTGGACGAGGGCGGTGAAGGCAAGGACCTGGGGGTGGTCGTTGAGGCCGGTGACCGGGTCGTGCCGGGTGAGGCCGTCCAGGAAGTCCCGGCGCAGCGCGTCGAGCACCGTCTCGCCCTCGGCCCGGCCCCGGACCACGTCCGCCGCCTGCTCCTGGTGGTCGGCGAAGCGGTGGACGACCAGGTCCTCCTTGCTGGCGAAGTAGCTGAACAGGGTGGGCTTGGAGACCTCGGCGGCGGCCGCGACGTCCGCCACCGAGACCTGGTCGAATCCGTGCTCCAGGAAGAGCGTGATGGCCGCCTCGGAGATGGCCCGCCGGGTCCGCTCCTTCTTGCGCTCACGCAGTCCACTCATGCGCCCACCTCGCTGTGCTCGCCGGCCGATGAGCGGGACGCGCACCTTCTGTCGATTCGCTCGCTCATGCTCCCCAGGCTAGCAGCGGGCTTGACCTGGGAAGGTTATTGACCGGGTAGGCGAGGGGGCGGCCGCGAGCATCCGCCGGGTCCGGCTGCGGGGCGTCGCCTTCCGCCCGATCGAGCCCGGTGCCGACCGCACCCGCTCCGCCCTCGCCTGGCGCGCCGGGGACCGGAGCCCGCTGCTGGGCCACCTGCTGGCAATCGTCGGGCCCTGACGGCTTCACACGCTGCGGTCGGCGAGCACCTCGCGGACGACGTGGCGGGCGTTGGCGGTCAGTGCGGGGTCGGTGTGGCGGTAGTACGGGATCGTCACCAGCGCCATGGAGAAGGCCCAGGCCCGGCCGCGGGCCCACGTGGCGTCGTCGACGCGCAGGGCCGCCCGGAAGGCGGGGCGGGCGGAGGCGGGGAGCAGGTTCCAGGCGGCGATCAGGTCGGCGGTGGGGTCGCCGACGCCCATCAGGGCGAAGTCGATGACGGCGGCGAGCCGGCCGGATCTGTTGAGCAGCAGGTTGCCCGGGGTGAGGTCGCCGTGCATCCAGACCGGCGGGCCGGCGTACTCGGGGAGGCGAAGCGCCTTGTCCCAGAGAGCGGTTGCGGCCGCGGTGTCGATGGTGCCGGACAGCTGGGCGATCGCCGCGCGGGTGGAGCCGTCCCGGGAGGCGAGCGGCACGCTGCGGTGACCGGCCGGGGCGCCTGCGGGGTTGACGGCGCGCAGGGCGTTGACGAAGCCGGCCAGGTCGCGGGCCAGCGCCTCGGGTGCGGCGAGCACGCCGACCGCCGGATTGACGCCGTCGAGCCAGCGCACCACCGACCACTCCCACGGGTAGTTCGCGGCGGGGCGGCCGACGGCCAGCGGGGCGGGGACGGGCAGCGGCAACTGCGGGGCCAGCCGGGGCAACCACTGGTGCTCGCGGCGGACGTCCCCGGCGGCCCACTCCACCCGGGGCAGCCGGACGGCGAGTTCGGGCCCGAGCCGGAACATCGCGTTGTCCGTCCCGGCGGACCCGACGGGCGTGACCGGAAGGCCCACCCACTGCGGGAACTGGGCGGAGATCAACCGCCGTACCAGGGCCGCGTCGACGACCGGTTCATCGGGGTGCATCCGGGCGGCAGCGCACATGCCCGGCAGCGTACAGCGCTGATCGCCCGGGATCAGCCGGATTCGCGAACTGCGCACACGACTTCGACCAGCAGGAGTCCGGCCGGGGTCCGGTCGCGAGCCACCGCGCTGCCACCCGCGCGAGCCACCGCACTGCCACCCGCCAGTCACCCGCCGGCCACCCGAGGGTGATCCGCACCCCCGTGGTGCCGCCCCGGAGGCGGGGGAGACCACGCCACGCCCGCCGCCCCGGGTGCGGCCGGTGGGCGTCACCCGTACCTGCCAGAATGCAGGGCGTACGGCGAAAGCACTGAAGGAGAAGGTGACCGGCTTCGTGACCACGCCAGTCGAACAGGTGGCCCGGCAGGCCCAGCAGGCGATCGAGCGCAAGATCGCCGAGGAACTGGGCGTCCGCGAGGGGCAGGTGAAGGCGGCGGTCGAACTGCTCGACGGCGGCTCGACCGTGCCGTTCGTGGCCCGCTACCGCAAGGAGGTCACCGGCTCGCTGGACGACGCCCAGCTGCGCACCCTGGAGGAGCGGCTGCGCTACCTGCGCGAGCTGGAGGAGCGGCGGGCGGCCGTCCTGGAGTCGATCGAGTCCCAGGGCAAGCTGGACGACGCGCTGCGCGCCCAGGTGCTGGCCGCCGACTCCAAGGCCCGGCTGGAGGACATCTACCTCCCGTTCAAGCCCAAGCGGCGCACCAAGGCGCAGATCGCCCGCGAGGCCGGGCTGGAGCCTCTGGCCGACACCCTGCTCGCCGACCCGACCCAGGACCCGGCCGCACTCGCCGCCCAGTACCTCAACGAGTCGGTGGCGGACGGCGCGGCGGCCCTGGAGGGCGCCCGGGCGATCCTGGTCGAGCGCTTCGGCGAGGACGCCGACCTGGTCGGCTCGCTGCGCGAGCGGATGTGGACCCGCGGCCGCCTGGTCGCGAAGGTCCGGGACGGCAAGGAGGGCGACGGCGCCAAGTTCGCCGACTACTTCGACTTCGCCGAGCCGTACACCAAGCTCCCCTCGCACCGCATCCTGGCGATGCTGCGCGGCGAGAAGGAGGAGGTGCTCGACCTCGAACTGTCGCCCTACGACGGCGAGTCCGAGGGCGACCTGCCCGGTGGGAACGACTACGAGCAGCGCATCGCCGCCCGCTTCGGCATCGCCGACCGCGGCCGCCCGGCCGACAAGTGGCTCGGCGACACCGTCCGCTGGGCCTGGCGCACCCGCATCCTGGTGCGCCTCGGCATCGACCTGCGCGCCCGGCTGCGCGCCGAGGCCGAGGACGAGGCGGTGCGCGTCTTCGCCGCCAACCTGCGCGACCTGCTGCTCGCCGCCCCGGCCGGCACCCGCGCCACCATGGGCCTGGACCCGGGCTTCCGCACCGGCGTGAAGATCGCCGTGGTGGACGCCACCGGCAAGGTGGTCGCGTACGAGACCATCTACCCGCACCAGCCCGCCAACAAGTGGGACGCCGCCCTGGCCACTCTGGCCGCGCTGGCGAAGAAGCACGACGTCGACCTGGTGGCGATCGGCAACGGCACCGCCTCCCGGGAGACCGACAAGCTCGCCGAGGACCTGCTCAAGCGCCACCCCGAGCTGAAGCTCACCAAGGCGATGGTCAGCGAGGCCGGCGCCTCGGTCTACTCGGCCTCCGCGTTCGCCTCCCAGGAGCTGCCGGACCTGGACGTGTCGATCCGCGGCGCGGTCTCGATCGCCCGCCGCCTCCAGGACCCGCTGGCCGAGCTGGTCAAGATCGACCCCAAGTCGATCGGCGTCGGCCAGTACCAGCACGATCTGAGCGAGGTGAAGCTCTCCCGCTCGCTGGACGCCGTGGTCGAGGACTGCGTCAACGCCGTCGGCGTGGACGTCAACACCGCCTCGGCGCCGCTGCTCACCCGGGTCTCCGGCATCACCGCGACGCTGGCCGACAACATCGTGGCCCACCGCGACGCCAACGGCCCGTTCCGCACCCGCAAGCAGCTCAAGGACGTCTCCCGGCTCGGCCCCAAGGCCTTCGAGCAGTGCGCCGGCTTCCTGCGCATCCCCGGCGGCGAGGACCCGCTGGACGCCTCCAGCGTGCACCCCGAGGCCTACCCGGTGGTGCGCCGCATCCTCGCCTCGACCGGCGGGGAGCTGCGCGAGCTGATCGGCAACGGCGAGCGGCTGCGGGCGCTGCGCCCGGCCGACTTCGCCGACGACACCTTCGGCATCCCGACCGTCACCGACATCCTCGGTGAGCTGGACAAGCCGGGCCGGGACCCGCGCCCGGCCTTCCGCACCGCCGTCTTCAAGGAGGGCGTCGACAAGATCGGCGACCTGGAGGTCGGCATGGTGCTGGAGGGCGTGGTCACCAACGTCGCCGCGTTCGGCGCCTTCGTCGACGTGGGCGTCCACCAGGACGGACTGGTGCACGTCTCGGCGCTGTCGCGGAACTTCGTCAAGGACCCGCGCGAGGTGGTCAAGCCCGGCGACATCGTCAAGGTCCGGGTGGTCACGGTGGACGTGCCGCGCAAGCGGATCGGGCTCACCCTGCGGCTGGACGACGAGGTCGGCCGCGACCGCGGCGACCGCGGCGGGGAGCGTGGCGGCGAGCGGCAGGCCCGCCCGCCCCGTCAGGAGCGGCGCGGCGGCGGCCAGGGCGGTCGCGGCGGGCAGGACCGGCGCGGCGGTGCCGACCGGGGCGGCTTCGGCGGTGGTGCCCCGGCGAACAGCGCCATGGCGGACGCGCTGCGCCGGGCCGGCCTGGCCGGTGGCGGCGACTCCGCCGGTTCGGGGGACCGCCGCTCCGGACGGCGCTGACCGGCGGCCGCCGGTCGGCAACGGACACGGCCGGTCACACCAGCAGCTTGTCCTTGGCCTTCTGGTACTCCTCGTCGGAGATGGCGCCCCGGTCCCGCAGGTCCGCCAGTCTCGCCAGGTCCTCGACGTGGCTGCGGCCGCCGCCGTCGGGAGTGCCCGCGGCCGGCGTTCCGGCCGCGTCCCGGATGTAGGCCCGGACCGCCGCGTCGGCCTGCTGGGCCTGTTCGATGTCCCGCATGCCCATGCTCTGGCCACGGGCGATCAGGTACACGAGGATGCCGATCAGCGGCAGGAAGATCACCAGGATCAGCCAGCCGGCCTTGCCCCAGCCGCTCAGGTCGTGGCTACGGAAGATGTCCGAGATGATCTTGAACAGCAGGAAGAACCAGAGGATCCAGAGGAACAGCTCCAGCATCGTCCAGAAGATGTTGAGGACCGGGTAGTCCACGGCCAGTAGCTTTGTGTCCATGATTACCGTGTTACCACCACAAAACGGACACCGCTCTCGGGGCTCAGTCGTTCAGGTGGCCTTCCGGCGGACCGGGGGAATCCCACCCCGCCCGGCCCGCCGCCGCAGCTCCACCGCCAGCCCGATCAGCTCGCCCCACCAGGCGTCGTGCCCGGTGAGCAGCAGCCGTTGCGCCTCGGCGGCCGGGACGGCCCGGACCTCGACCACCTGCTCGCCGTCCGCCGGGTTGGTCGGCGTCGAGTCCAGCTCGACCTCGCCCCAGCCCCACAGCCAGGCCTTGTCCGGGTGCGGTTGCCACGGCCGGTAAGGTACCGCGTCCTCGGTGTGGCAGCGGTGCGCGCCCAGCCAGCCGGGCTCGCCGAGCAGTCGGGCGCCCGCCTCCTCGCGCAGCTCGCGCTCCAGGCAGGCCGCGACGGACTCGTCCCGCTCCCGGGTGCCGCCGGGCAGGAACCAGTGGTCCCGGTCGTCGCGGCACAGCACCACGTCGCCGTCCGCGAACCCGACCAGGTGGATGTTGGTGACCAGCTCGTCCGGCGGCAGCTCGGTGGAGAACCGGGCGTCGTAACGCCCCCAGGCCCAGTACTGCGGCGCGTGCAACGCCGGGAACAGGGCGGCGAGTTCGGCGGCTCTGGCCGAGGGGTCGGTGCGGTCCGTGGTGTCGGTCATTCGCTGATCGTAGTTCCGGCCGGGAGACGACGGGGGACGCCCTGGTGGGCGAGGGCGACGTCGGAGGTGGCGATGGCGCGCGGGCGCCGGCGCACCGGATCGGGGGTGGCGTCGACCCAACTGCCGAGGGCCGTCTCGGCGGTGATGCCCGGTCCGAAGCCGGCGATCAGGCCCGGGGTGCCCTCGGGGGCGCCGCCGTCGGCGAACAGCCGGGCGAGGGCGTCGAAGACGACGGCGCTGGCGATGTTGCCGCGCTCGGTCAGGGTGGCCCGGCTGTAACGGAACTTCTCCGGCGGGAGGTTGAGGAGCCGGCAGAGGTCGTCCAGGATGCGCGGGCCGCCGGCGTGCACGATGTAGAAGCCCAGCCCGGAGGCGTCCCAGCCGTGCTGCCGGGCCAGGGTGCGCAGTGCGGGGGCGAGCATCTCCATGGTGCCGGGCACCCGTTTGTCCAGCTGGAAGTGGAAGCCGGTGTCCTTGACCCCGTACGAGATCCAGCTCTCGGTGTCCGGGACGAGGTGCGAGCCGTTGCGCTCGATGTGCACCCCGCTGCCGCCCTGCCCGCGCATCACCACGGCGGCGACGGCGTCGCCGAACAGGCCGTTGGAGAGCAGCGAGCCGACTTCGAGGTCGGTCGGCTGGTAGCAGAGGGAGCAGAACTCGCAGGCGGCGATGAGTACGTTGGCGCTCGGGTAGGCACGGCAGAAGTCATGGGCGCGGTTGACGGCGGCGCCGCCGGCCGCGCAGCCGAGCTGGGCGATCGGCACCTGGCGGGTGTCGGAGCGGAAGCCCATGGTGTTGATCAGCCAGGCCGTCATCGACGGCATCATGAAGCCGGTGCACGACACGTAGATGATCAGGTCGATGTCCGGTGCGCCCAACTCGGCATGGCGGAGAGCCCGTTCGACCACCTCGGGGACGCGGAGCTTGGCCTCCCGCTCGTACACCTGGTTGCGGACGGTGAGGCCCGGGTGGGTGAGGGTCCGCTCGATCGGCTGGACCAGGTGCCGGGTCCGCACCCCGGTGTTCTCGATCAGCCGCAGGGCCAGACCGAGGTGGGGGTGCCCGGCGTGCAGGGTGCGGGCCAGTTCGAGGGTCTCGTCGAGGGTGATGACGTGCTCGGGTACGGCGATCGCGGGGCGGCAGAGTGTGGCCATGGCGTGGGTCTCCCCGGTGCGGGAACGGTGTGTCGAGGGGGAGGGGCTACCAGGCGACCGGCAGGGTGCGCGGGAAGCGCCAGATCGAGCCGGAGTTCCAGTCGAGTTCGGACGGGTCCACGGCCAGCCGCAGTCGGGGGAAGCGCCTCAGCAGGGTGCCGATCGCGACCTGGAGTTCCATCAGCGCGAGGTGCGAGCCGAGGCAGCGGTGCTGGCCGTGGCCGAAGGCCATGTTGGCGGGCCCGGCGGCGCGGTCGAGGTCCAGTTCGTCGGGGCGCTCGTACACCGCCGGGTCGCGGTTGGCGGTCAGGTAGGAGACGTGCACGGCCTCGCCGGCCCGGATCAGCACCCCGCCCAGTTCGACGTCCTCGGTGGCCACCCGGGCGATCCCGGGACCCTGGCGGAACGGGATGAAGCGCAGCAGCTCCTCCAGGGCCTGCGGCAGCTTCTCCGGCCGGGCGCGCAGCCCGGCGAGCTGTTCGGGGTGGGTGAGCAGGGTGTAGGTGATGTTGCCGAGCTGGTAGGTGCTGGTGTCATGGCCGGTGACCAGCAGGACCATCGCCATGACGGCGAGCTCGTCGGCGTCCAGCAGGTCGTCGCCGTCGCGGGCGGTGGCGAGCGCGCTGATGAGGTCCTCGCCGGGGTCGGCGCGGCGTTCGGCGGTGAGGGCGGTGAAGTAGGCGCGCAGCCCGGCCTTGGCCTCCTCCTGGCCCTCGCGGCTGCCCGGGCCCATCCGCATCATCGCGACGGCCCAGCCGCGCAGCCGGTCGCGGTCCGGCTCGGGGATGTCCAGCACCTCGCAGATGGTGGTGAGCGGGAGCCGGGCGGAGAGGAACCGCGCCAGGTCGGCCGGGGCGCCGTGCTCCTCCATCTCGTCGAAGTAGCCGTCGACGATCCGCTGGGTGGCCGGGCGCATCCGCTCCACCTGGCGGTTGGTGAAGCCCTGGGCGACCAGGCGGCGCAGCCGGTTGTGCTCGGGCGGGTCCATCAGGTTGATCGACTCGGCCTGGGCGATGGTGGCGGGCGTCATCCGGGGCAGGTCGCGGCCGATGCCGGCGGCGCGGCTGAACCGGCGGTCGGTGGTGACCACCTTGACGTCTTCGTAGCGGGTGGCCAGCCAGGCCTCGCCCTCGCCGTGCGGCAGCCGGATCCTGGCGATCGGCGCCTCCGTCAGCAGCCGCTTGAGGAGGGGGTCGAACTCCAGGCCGTCGGTGTGGTGGAAGGGGCACTCCCACACGGGGGCGGTGGTGGTCACGGGCCTGTCCAATGGTCTTCGTCATGCGGGGTGGTGCCGCCCGAACCGATATCCGGGGGGTTCGGGCGCGGACATGCAGATGCTGCCCCATGAACTGGCAAAGATGTTAAGTCCGGGAGTGCTTCCCCCTAACGAGTGAGATAGCTGATTGTCAGCTGAATTCAACGCGCGGGTAGTGAAGTTGACGGTCAGCCGTTCGCGCGCGGCGCGACCAGGCCGGTCTCGTAGGCGAGCACCACCGCCTGGGCCCGGTCCCGCAGGTTCAACTTGGCGAAGATCCGGGCCACATGGGTCTTCACCGTGGACTCGCTGAGGGTCAGCTCGACCGCCAGCTCGGTGTTGGAGAGCCCGCGTCCGAGCAGTCCGAGCACCTCCACCTCGCGCGGGGTGAGCGGGGCGAGGTCCCGGTGCAGCCGCGGCGATTCGGCGCCGCGGGCGGCCGGGTGCGGGGCGCCGGTCGCGAAGCGCTCGACCAGCCGCCGGGTGATCGACGGGGCGAGCAGGGCGTCGCCGGTGTCCACCAGCCGTACGGCGGCGGCGAGGTGGGCCGAGGTGACGTCCTTGAGCAGGAAGCCGCTGGCCCCCGCGGACAGCGCCGTGTAGACGTAGTGGTCCAGGTCGAAGGTGGTCAGCATGATCACCCGGCAGTCGGGCACCTGGGCCAGGATCCGGCGGGCGGCCTCCAGGCCGTCCATGGTCGGCATCCGGATGTCCAGCAGGGCCACGTCGGGCCGGTGCAGGACGGCGGCGGCCACCGCCTCGGCGCCGTCCGAGGCCTCGGCGACCACGTCGATGCCGCGGGCGGTGAGGATCATCCGGAAGCCGGTGCGGACCAGCTCCTGGTCGTCGGCGATCACCACCCGGGGGCGGCGCCGTTCGGTCTCTTCCACGATCCCCTCCATCACGGCCGGTCCAGCGGGATGCGGGCGCGCACCCGGTAGCCGCCGCCGAGCCGGCGCCGGGCGTCGAAGTCGCCGCCGTACACCGCGACCCGCTCGCGCAGGCCGAGCAGCCCGCGCCCGGCGCCGTCCGCCTCCGGCTTGCCGCCGGGAGCGGGCTCCCCGGAGAGCACGCTCGGGCCGCTGTTCAGCACCTCCACCCGCAGGGAGTGGTCCGCGTACCGCACCGTCACCTCCGCCGTCAACCCGTCCCCGTGCTTGAGCGCGTTGGTCAGTGCCTCCTGGACGATCCGGTACGCCGTCACGTCGATGCCGCCGGGCAGCGGCCGCGGCTCCCCGGAGATCCGCACCTCCACCGGCAGCCCGGCGAACGCGAAGCGGTCGATCAGCGAGCCCAGCCGGCTCAGGCTCGGCTGGGGGGCGAAGCCCTCCGGCTCCGGCTCCTCGCTGCCGTCCGCCGCCGGGGCCAGCAGGCCCAGCAGGTGCCGCAGTTCGGTCATCGCGTCCCGCCCGGCGGCCTCGACCGCGCCCATCGCGGCCGCCGCCTCCTCCGGCATGGTGGCCAGCACCTCGCGCGCGGCCCCGGCCTGCACCACCATCAGGCTCACGTTGTGGCTCACGATGTCGTGCAACTCGGAGGCGATCCGGGCCCGTTCGGCGTCCACGGCGGCGCTCGCGGCGCTCTCCCGCTCGCGCTCCAGCAGCCAGCCGCGCTCGCCGATGGCCTCCCGGTACAGCCGGCGCGCCCGCACCAGCGCGACGCCCAGCCAGCCGGCGCCGGCGCAGGCCGTGCCGGCCACCGCCACCGTGATCCCGTCCGTCCCTGTTCCCCACACGGCGCCAGCTTCCCAGGTGGGCGCTTGATCGACATCATCCGGGGGTGCCGCCCCCGTACATCCCCGGTACTACGGTGACCAGCGGTTACACCCCGGGTGGGACGACCGGCCCCGGCCGGCCGCCTACCGTCGTCGACCATGAGCAACGACCACGACGGGACCACCCGCCCCGACGACGCGTCCTTCGTCGTCGAGCTGTCCGGGGTGCACAAGGAGTTCGGTGACGCCAAGGCCCTCGACGGCGTCGACCTGCGGATCAGGGCGGGCGAGGCGGTCGCCGTGATGGGCCCCTCGGGGTGCGGCAAGTCCACCCTGCTGAACATGGTGGCCGGGCTGGACCGGCCCAGCTCCGGCACGGTCCGGGTACAGGGGCAGGACCTCGGCGGGCTGAACGAGAACGGGCTGGCACTCTTCCGCCGCCGCCACATCGGCATGATCTTCCAGTTCTTCAACCTGATCGACGACCTCCCGGCCCTCGACAACGTCGCCCTGGCCGCCCAGCTGACCGGCACCACGGCCAAGCAGGCCCGCCGCCGGGCGCAGGAGCTGCTGGACGAACTCGGCGTCGCGCACCGCAAGGACGTCTACCCGGCCGCGCTCAGCGGCGGTGAGCGCCAGCGGGTGGCGGTGGCCCGGGCCCTGATGAACCGTCCGGCGGTGCTGCTCGCCGACGAGCCGACCGGCGCGCTGGACAGTCGCTCGGGCGAGCAGGTGATGGACCTGCTGATCGACCTGAACCAGATCGGGCAGACCCTGCTGATCGTCACCCACGACCCCCACCTGGCCGCCCGCTGCGCCAGCCGGCTGGTCGAGGTCGCGGACGGCAAGGTGGCGCGAGAGCGGATGCTGGAGGCCTCGTCATGAGCGGTGCGGTGTGGCGAGCCTCGCGGGCGGCCGTGAAGCGCCGCCGGGTGCAGACCATCGTGATCGGCCTGGTCGTCTTCTGCTCTACCACGACCGTGCTGCTCGCCCTCGCGGTGATCAGCGCCGCCCGGGCCCCGTTCGACGACGCCTTCGAGGCCGAGCGGGGCTCGCACGTCACCGCCCTCTTCGACCCGGCCAAGGCCTCGGCGGAGCAACTGGCCGCCACCGCCCACCGGCCGGGCGTCGAGGCGGCCGCCGGGCCCTTCGACCAGGCCGTGGTGACCATCCCCGCCGACTGGGTAGGCCGCCCGCCGGGCCCGCTGGCCCTGGTCGGCCGACCCGACCCGGCGGCCGACCCGGTGGACCGGGTGCGGATCCTCGCCGGCCGCTGGGCCACCGCGCCCGGTGAGGTGGTCGTCAACAACCCGGCCGGCGGCGCCGCGGAGCGGTTCGTCGGCACGTCGCTCACCACCAGCACCGGGGTGAAGCTCACCGTCGTCGGCTTCGCGACCGACATGAGCCAGTCCTCCGGCGGCTGGGTCACCCCCGAGCAGGCGGCCGCCCTGCACCCCACCGCCCGGCAGATGCTCTACCGCTTCACCGACGCGGCCACCGAGCAGCAGCTCACCACCTCGCTCGCCGACGCCACCGAAGGCCTGCCCAAGGACGCCGTCGAGAGCGGGCAGTCCTACCTGGTGCTCAAGCAGGCCTTCTCGGCCGGCGCCGACGCCTACCTGCCGCTGATGACGGTCTTCGGTGTGCTCGGCCTGATCGTCGCCGCGCTGATCGTCGGCAACGTGGTGAGCGGCGCGGTGATCTCCGGCTACCGGCACATCGGGGTGCTCAAGTCGATCGGCTTCACGCCTCGCCAGGTGGTCACGGTCTACCTGACCATGGTGTCGGTGCCCGCAGTCGTCGGCACGGTCCTCGGTACGGCGGCCGGGTGGGTGGCGGCGACACCGATCCTGCAAGCCGCGTTCTCCGGCATCTCGACCGGCACCGCCGCGATCGAACCGGCGGGCTGGCTGCCCGTGGCCACCCTGGTCAGCGTCCCGCTGCTGGTGGCCCTCGCCGCCCTCGGACCCGCCTCGCGCACCCACCGGCTCTCCGCCGCGCAGGCCATCTCGGCGGGCAGCGCCCCGCGCGCCGGGCGCGGCCTCAAGGTCCAGCGCCGGCTGGGCGGCACCCGGCTGCCGCGCGCCGTCAGCCTCGGCCTCGGCCAGCCCTTCGCCCGCCCGGCCCGCACGGCGCTGACCATGGCGGCGATCGTGCTCGGCGTGGTCACCGTGACCGTGACCACCGGGGTGAGCAGCACCCTGGCCAGGACCATGGGCGTGTCCGACGGCACGACCCACATCGACGTGCAGACCAAAGCCTTCTCGGAGAACAAGACCGCGCCCCGGCTGACCCCGGAGCAGACCGAGGCGATGCTGCACGCCATCCCAGGCGCCGAGCGGGTATCCGTCCGCGGGCTGGTCCGGCTCGGCATCGTCGGCCAGCCCCAGCTCGTCTTCGCCAACTTCTACGGCGGCGACGACATGGTCGACCACCGGCGGCTCGACGTGGTCAAGGGCCGCTCGGCGACCGGGCTGAACGAGATCGAGGCCGGACCGGCCTTCCTCGCCCAGCACGGGGTCAAGCTCGGCGACCGGCTCACCCTGGTCCTGGACGGCCGGCAGACCACCGTCACCTTGGTCGGAGAGGAGGTCGAGGGCAACGCCAACGCGATCTCCTCCAACGCCGCCACCCGGGCCCAGCTCACTCCCGACCCGCACGTGGTCGAGTACGACGTGCGGCTCGCCGCGGGCGCCGACGCCGCGGCCTACCGAAAGGCGGTCGCGGCCGCCGACCCGAGCCTCTCGCCCTCGATCGTCACGCCGGGTTCGGCAGGGCCCGTCGTCGCGATCAAGACCTTCAGCACGACCTTCTCCGTCCTGCTGTCGGTGGTCGCCGCGCTCGGCGTCTTCAACACCCTGCTGCTCACCATCCGCGAACGCCGCCGCGACCTCGGCATGCTCAAGTCGATCGGGATGACACCCCGGCAGGTCGTCGCGATGACCATCACCTCCGTGGCCTGGCAGGGCGTGGCCAGCGGGATCATCGGCATCCCGCTCGGGATCCTGGCGCACCGGCTGATCGTCGAGAACGTCGCGATTATCGACTTCCCGGAGTCAACGATCGACGTCTGGGGCGCCCCGCTGCTCGCCGCCCTCGCCCTCGCGGGCGTGGCGATCGCCGTCCTCGGCGCGCTCGTCCCGGCCCGCTCGGCGGCCCGGCTGCCGATCGCCGAGGTGCTGCACAACGAGTGAGGTCCTACGAAAGGGGGACGGCCGGGTGGTTCGCCGCCCGGGCCGTCCGCCGCATGGCTGACGCACCGCCAACCATCCGTGTTCGAGCGCCTATCATCGCGCCATGGCCACCGCTGAGCTGATCCGCATCGTCTCTCGCTCCTCACCCATGGCGCTCGCCCAGGTCGACCGGGTCCGCGCCGAACTCGCCGAACTGCACCCGGGGTTGCGCACCGAGGTGGTGCCGGTCACCACCTCGGGCGACCGCTGGACCGGCGACCTCGCCCACCTGGGCGGCAAGGGGGCGTTCACCAAGGAGGTCGACGCCGCGCTGCTCGCCGGGGAGGCCGACGTCGCCGTGCACTGCCTCAAGGACGTGCCCGCCGACCGCCCGCTGCCGGCCGGCACGGTCTTCGCCGCCTACCTGCGGCGCGACGACATCCGCGACGCGCTCGTCCACCCCGGCGGCCTGACCCTGGCCGAACTCCCGCCCGGCGCCCGGATCGGCACCTCCTCCGTCCGCCGCGTCGCCCAACTCGCCGCCTCCCACCCGCACCTGGAGTGCGTCCCGATCCGCGGCAACGCCAACAGCCGGCTCGCCAAGCTGGCGGCCGGGGACGTCGACGCGCTGCTGCTCGCCGTCTCCGGGCTGGAACGGATCGGCGAGCGGGCCCGGATCACCGAGGTCCTCGGCGTCGAGGAGATGTGCCCGCCGATCGGCGCGGGCATCCTCGTCCTGCAGTGCCGCGAGGACGACACCGCGACCATCGAGGCCGTCACCGGGCTCGGCCACCACGACACCTGGCGGGAGGCGGCGGCCGAGCGGATGTTCCTGCACGTGCTGCAGGGCCACTGCAACAGCCCGATCTCCGGCTACGCCAAGGCCGAGGCGGACGGCCGGCTCTCGCTGCGCGGCCGGGTCTTCACCCCGGACGGCAAGCGGGTGCTGGACGCCCACGAGTGGGCGGGCGCGCTCAGCCCGGAGGACCTCGGCACGTCGGTCGCCCTGGCGCTCAAGCGGCAGGGGGCGCAGGAGCTGATCTCCTCGATCCCGCACTGAGGTCGACGGCCGCGCTGATCTTTCTGCCTTCGTGAACTGGTCCGCCGCTCCCTCAGCGGCATCGCCCGCGCCCGTTCCGATCAGGCGAGAACCAGCCGGGTGTTCGGGGCGTCCGTTGAGGCGTGATCAGTGCGGTGCTCGGCGGGATGCCGAACTTCTGGCCCGGGCTGCTGCTCTCGCTGGTGCCGGCGGCCCTGCTCAACCGGCCGGTGGGGCGGCTGCTGCGGGCCCACTGGGCGGTGGGCTTCCTGCTGCTGCTCGGGCTCGGCGGGGTGGTCGTGGCGACGCTGCTGCCGGAGGCGTTCCGGCCCTCGGTGCTCCGGCACGCGGCGGAGGCCGCGCGGCACTGCGCGGTGGCCGGCGCCCGGCCGCGTTCGCCGTACGAGCTGCTGCACGTGCGGCACATCGAGCTCAAGCTGGCGACCTACGTGCCGGTGGGCTTCGCGGCCGCCCTGGCCGGCACGCGGCGGCGGGCGGCGGTGGCACTGCTGGCCACGGCGGCGCTGCCGTTCGCGGTGTCGGCGCTGCAGTACGCGGTGCCCGCGCTCGGACGGGCCTGTGACGTGCAGGACGTTTGGGACGGCGTGCAGGGCGTCGTGCTGGGGGCGGGGCTGGGCCTGGTGGTGGGGCCGGTGGCCCGGGCGGTGGCCAGGGCGCGTCAGAACGCCTGGGGCGGGCTTTAGGGGCCCGGGCGGCCCTGCTACCGGTCGAGCAGGGGAACAGGCGTGCCACTGCGGCGACCGGGCGGGCCCCGGCGGGCCGCGCGAGGGCACCGGCTACTTCGCCCGCTGCCTCCAGCACGAGACCGACCACCTGGACGGGGGCTCTACCTCGACCGGCTCTCCGCCCGCGACCGCAAGCGGATGATGAGGCAGACCGCCGACCGCCGCGAGAAGGTGTTGGCCGAGCGCGCCGCCAGGGCCGCGAAGACGGTCGGGTGACGTGGTGGAAGACGGTCGGGTGACGTGGTGATCGACCGGGGGGAGCGTCAGCCTGTCGACGCATGCCTGACTGGCTCTGCCGGGGGAGCCGGTTCGGCCCTGCGGCCGAGGTGGGGGCGGGCCGGTGGTGGCGAGGGTGGACGCATGCTGAAGAACATCCCGGTCGGTGACACCGAACGCCCCGTCCCCCCTTGGGCCCTGCGCCTCGCCAGGGCCCTGCCGTTCCTCCTCCTGCCGCACTGCCTGTGGCGCCTGCCGTTCGCCTTCGACTTCCAGATGGGCCTGGTCGACCAGGAGGGCACGGCCTACGCCTGGTGGGCCACCCCGTACGTGTTCGGCCTGAGTCTGGTCACCGAGGGGCTGGCGCTGCTCACCCTCGGGCTGGTCAGCGGGTGGGGCGAGGTGTTCCCGGGCTGGGTGCCGTTCCTGCGGGGGCGCCGGGTGCCGCCGCTCGGTCCGCTCGTCGCGACGCTGCTCGGCGGGCTGGCGCTGTTCGGACTGTTCGGGCTCCAGCCACTCGCCTGGATCGGGGTGCTGGACGAGGTGGGCTTCAGCAACGGGTGGTGGGAGGCGCTGGCCCGGGTGTGCATCGGCCCTGCGGCGCTCTGGGGTCCGGTCACCATCGCCCTCGGCATCGCCTATTACCGCCGCCGCACCGCGTGAACCCGGTCGCTGCGCAGGAGGTCGGACCGGCCGACTTCCTGCGCACCGCCGCGTCTCAGTGCGTGCGGTAGTACTCGCCGACCGCGGCGAAGGCCTCCTTCGGATCCCAAGTGAGGCCGGGGAAGGGGCTGCCCGGCCGGTCCTCGTGCACCTCGACGATGCCGTCGCGACGCCGCGGCCGCCCCCCTGGCTCACCGTGCTGGGCCGGGCCGTCGCCCGCGGCGAGGCGGCGCCGGAGGTGCTGCACCCGCGGGTGGCGACGGTGGCGGTGGTGCTGCTGCGCAACGAGTTCGTCGTCCGGGGCGTGCCGAGTGCGCCCGACGACGTGCTGGTGGAGATCGTGGACGGGGTGTACCTGCCGCTGGTCCGGCGCCGGGGCGCTACCGGCTGACCCGGCTCCCGTCGGCCGGGTTCCCCCGGGCCCCGTTCCCTTCGGTGAGGGTGGCGGCGAGGCGCTCGGCGGCGGCCGCGTCCAGCGGGGCGTGGCCGAGCAGGAAGCGGTACCAGAACAACCCGTAGACCTGGTCCACGATCAGGTCCAGGTCGGCGTCGCCGTGCAGTTCGCCGCGTTCGCGGCCCCGGGCGAGGAGATCGAGCAGTGCGGTCCGCCGGGTGGCGGTGAACGTCTGCATCAGTTCGGCCAGATGGGGGTCGCGGGCGGCCTCGCGCACCACGGTCCGCAGAGCGGAGGCGGTGGTGCTGCGCTGCGCGGCGTCGAAGGTGGTCTCGATGAAGGCGCGCAGATCGGTGCGAAGGCTGCCGGTGTCCGGCTGGTCGGAGACGTCCTGGTCGGCGCGGTCGGTGAGGGCGTCCAGCAGGACCGCGCCCTTGGAGGGCCACCAGCGGTAGACGGTCTGCTTGCCGACGCCGGCCGTGCGGGCGATGGCGTCGATGGTGACGGGCGTGCCGTCGGAGTCGGCGAGCAGGTGCAGCGCCGCGTCCAGGATCGCCCGGTGGGCCGCCTCGTTGCGGCGGCGCCCGGTGTGCGGCCGGGCGGAGGGGGCCTGCTCGGCCCGCGGGTCGGTCTCGCTCATCGTGCTCCCTCTCGTTCTGCCCCCGCTTGACAAGACTAGCAGTCTCGGCAACCATCTTTACCGGAACGCACGGTCTCGACAAGCTGGCGAACGAGCCAGTGGACAAGCCGGAAAGGCCAGAACCATGAGCACTGCATCTGCATCGAACGTCTTCGCCGGACAGCGCATCGTCGTGATGGGCGGCAGCTCGGGCATCGGCGAGGCGACCGCCACCGCCTTCGCGGCGGACGGCGCCGAGGTCGTGATCACCGGGCGCGACCGCGAGAAGCTGGACGCCGCCGTGGCCCGGATCGGCGGCGGGACCAGCGGCGCCCGGCTGGACGCGACCGACCCGGCCGCCGTGACCGACTTCTTCGCCGGGGCCGGCACCGTCGACCACCTGGTCGTCGCGGTCAGCGGCGCGGCCGGCAGCGGCCCGTTCGCCGGACTCGACCTCGCCGAGCTCGCGCACGGCTTCGACGCCAAGTTCTGGCCGCAGGTCCGGGTCCTCCAGGCCGCCCTGCCGCACCTGCGCAAGGACGGCTCGGTCACCCTGATCACCGCCGCCTCGGCCCGCGCCGCGATCCCCGGCACCGCCGGACTGGCCGCCATCAACGGCGCCCTGGAGGCGATGGTCCCGCCGCTGGCCGTCGAGCTCGCCCCGCTGCGGGTCAACGCCGTCTCGCCCGGTGTGATCGACACCCCGTGGTGGGACCGCGTCCCCGCCGGGCAGCGCACCGCCCTCTTCGACGGCCTGGCCGCCACCACCCCGGTCGGCCGGGTCGGCCGCCCCGAGGACGTCGCCCGGGCGATCCACATGTTCGCCGCCAACACCTTCGTCACCGGCGTGGTGCTCGACTGCACCGGCGGCGCCAACCTCCCGACCGGCCGCTGACCCGCGGCCCGACGCGACGGCCCGGCCCAGCCCCCACCCGGGCCGGGCCGTCGTGGTGGATCGCTCAGTCCTCCCCGTGCCGCGGCGCGTCCGTCACCACTCCGCGACCCGGTAGTCCTTGAGGAAGACCCCCGAAACCGGGTGGCCCGCCTCGCCGCGGACGATCGGGTCGTAGACCCGGGCGGCGCCGTCCACGATGTCCAGGGGCGTGCGGAAGCCCCGGGCGGCGATCCGGGTCTTCTTGGGCGCCGGGTTCTCGTCGGTGATCCAACCGGTGTCGACGGCGCACATGTGGACGCCCTGCGGGGCGAGTCCGGCCGCGCTGGTGCGGGTGAGCATGTTGAGCGCGGCCTTGGCCATGTTGGTGTGGGGGTGGCGCGACGTCTTGTTGCGGACGGCGAACCGGCCCTCCACCGCGGTGACGTTGACGATGTAGCGAGCGGGGTGCGGGGAGGCGAGCAGCAGCGGCAGCAGCCGGTCGCAGAGCAGGGCCGGGGCGAGGGCGTTGACCAGCTGGGTCTCCAGCATCTCGGCCGGGTCGAGCGAACCGAGCGTGGCGGACCAGGAGTTGGAGGGCGCGAGGTCGGGCAGCAGCCCGGCCTCGTCGGTGAGGTCCAGCAGGGAGCCTGCTCCGGAGGGGAGTTGGGCCGGGTCGGCGAACGGCCGGAATCCGGGCGCCCGGCTGATGGCCCGGCGGTCGGCGGTCGGCAGGGCCGTGGCCTCGCCCGCCGCCAGCAGGGCGTAGGACTCGGGCGGGCGGCGCAGCGTCTGCGCGGCGTTGTTGACCAGGATGTCCAGCGGACGGCCATCGGCAAGCAACTGCTCGGTCAGGCCGAGGACTTGACGCGGATCCCGGAGGTCGATGCCGACCACGGTCAGCCGCTCCCACCACTGCTCGCTGCCCTCGGTGGCGCGGAAGCGGCGCACGGTGTCCTGCGGGAAGCGGCTGGTGACGGTCAGCTCGGCGCCGTCCCGCAGCAGCATCAGGGCGAGCTGGAAGCCGATCTTCACCCGCCCGCCGGTGAGCAGCGCCCGGCGGCCCCGCAGGTCGGTGGAGAGGCCGCGGCGGGCGGTGTTGTCGGCCGCGCAGTCCGGGCAGAGCATGTGGTAGAAGCCGTCGACCCGACGGTACGGCTGCTTGCAGACGTAGCACCTGCGCGGCGCCTGCAGCTCGCCGACCGGCCCGGTGGGGTGCCCGGTGAGCGGTGCGTCCTCGCGGCGGTGCCGGGCGCCGGTCGCGGTGGCGGCGAGCAGGTCGGCGTCAGCCCGCCGGAGCGCCTCCTTGGCCTCCTGGCGGCGGCGCTTGCGGCTCTCCGTCACGAAGGCGCTGAGCTGCCGCTCGGCGTGCAGGCGGGTGCGGTCGTGGAAGGGGAGGCTGCGTAGTCGGCCCAGGGTGTGGCTGAACGCGCTGAGTTCCTCGGCGGTGAGGCCCGCCGCGCAGGCGGCTTCGCTGGTCGTGGTGTCGGTGATCAGCTGGTGATGGTCGTCCCGGACCGTCATGTCCGCCCCCTCGTTCCGTACAGGTGGGAGGGACTGTAGTTGACGGTCCGGGAGGATGAGATGCCAATTTCCGCCGGTCGGCGGCCTGGGCGCGCGGCCGCGGTCGGGCGCCGGGCACTCCGTTCGTACGACGGGGCTCAGCCCGCGTACTGGCTGAAGATCTTCGCGAACTCGTACGGCTGCTGCGGGATGTCGGTGCACTTGGCCAGCGAGCCGCCGGTGCAGGCGTCGGCGTCCCGGGTGGCGTCCCAGAAGGCGAGCAGGCCGAGGTGGTTCTGCTTGGCGAAGGCCACCAACTGCTGGGCGGCGGACTGGTTGTAGACCTGGTGGTCGTCGTTCTCGCCGATCATCGGGGTGACCCCGACCATGGCCCACAGCTGGGCGTCGGTCTTCGCCGGGTAGAGCGCCTTGAGCTGGCCGAAGGCGGACTGCGCGGCCTGGACGGCGGCGTTGCCGTAGTCGGTGCCGGAGCGGTAGTAGTCCATCGCCATGACGTTGACCAGCCCGAGGTCGACCCCGGCGTCCCGGGCGGACTTGACGACGGCCACGCCGTCGCTGGTCAGGCCCTCGGGCAGGACGGGCAGGGTGAGCGAGACCTTGAGGCCGGGGTGGGCCTGCTGGAGCCGGGCGAGCGCGGCCGAGCGGCGGTCGTTGGAGGCGGTGTCGGCGATCGCCGCGCCCTCGATGTCGTAGTCGACGTAGTGCAGGTCGTAGGCCTTGACCACGGCGTCGTACTCGTTGAACAGCGAGTCCACCGTGGTGCAGGCGGCGGCGAGTTCGGTGCCGGCCGCGCCGCCGAAGGAAAGCCTGACGTCACCGCCGGCCGCGCGCAGTGCGTCGACCTGCTCCTTGGCCCAACCGGTGCGCGGGTCGTAGGCGTTGAACCAGCTGGCCTTGCAGCCGACGCCGGTGACGAAGCCCATGCTGTAGCCCTTGACGCCGCCCGCCCTGGCCATGTCGGGCATGGAGGGGGTGGGCCAGGCGCCCATGTCGATGTACGGGGCGACGGGGAGCGCGGCGTTCGGCGGCGGGGTGGTCGGGCCGCCGGTGGGCGTGCCGGTGGGCGGAGTGGTCGGCGGGGTGGTCGGGGGGGTGGTCGGACCCCCGCCGGGGCCGGTGAGCGTGACGTCGTCGGCGAGGTAGCCGCCCTGTCCGTACCAGCCGTGCAGGTAGACGGTGACGCTGGTGGTGCTCGGGCCGGTGGTGAAACTGGCGGACAGCTGCTGCCAGTCGGAGCCGCCCGGAGTCCACACGGCGGAGTCGGTGACGCCGCTGCCGGTGGCGCCGAGGTAGACGTACTGGCCCCGCACCCAGGCGCTGAGGCTGTAGGTGGTGTCGGGCCGGACGCTCACGGTCTCGCCGCACTGTGCGGTGTCGCTCGCGCTCGCCGCCCCCTTGAGCGCGTAGGTTCCGCTGTGGGAACCGGAGTTGACGACGCTGCCGGTGCCGGCGGAACAGCTCCACGGGTCGAGGGCGCCGCTCTCGAAGCCCCCGTTCGCGAGCAGGTTCGCGTCGGCGGCGCCGGCGTTCCCGGTGAGGGCGGCGAGGCCGCCGGCGGCGAGCACGGTCGCGGCGGCGAGGCTCAGCAGTTTGGTCCGGCCGGCGGAGCGGCGGTGGGTGGGGGCGTGCTGGAGCGCGCTGGGCATAAGGGTGCCTCTCGGGACGTGGGGCCGCCCGCGCCGTGAAGGGGGAGACACGGGGCGGGCGGCGGCATGGGGGCTGGGTCCGGTGCGGGGAGGAGCACGGCGCTGAGGATCAAACTGGACTAGACCAGCTGTGCACGTCAAGCACTTCCCGGCTTCCGTAAGCCGTCCGAGGGCAGGTTTTAAGGCGGGGTTGAGGACCGTCCTCCCAGGGCCGATTCAGCCGCAGCAGGACTTGCACTCCTTCACCTGCACGTTGTCCAGCACCGGGCCGTAGGCACCGCCCACCGTGCTCTCGAAGGCGAGCGTGGTGCTGGAGTTCTGCGCGACGAAGCTGAACTGCCGTCCGACGTAACCCATCGCAGCCCGGGTCCTGCCGGTCACGTCGAAGGAGTAGTCCTGGAAGTCCTGCCCGTCGATGAGCGCGCGCCCGGTCCGGAGGGCGACCCCGCCGTCGGGGTTGCCGGCCAGCGCGTACGTCACCGAGTAGGTGGCGCCGGGGACGGTGGTGAAGGTCTGGGCGATGGTGCCGGCGGCGTTGCCGTTGAGGTCGAGCGCCTGGTCACCCTCGGCGGCCTGCCACATGCCCGCCCCGATCAGGTCGACACTGCCGCTGGTGACCCGCCACGGGCCGATGCTCTGCCCGGTGGTGAACTCGGCGAAGCTGCCCGCCGGGGCCTTGGGGGACTCGAAGCTGCCGTCGTCGAAGCGGCTGAGGGCGCGGTGGCCGACGGCCTGGGCCGGGGCGGCGAGCGCGGTCGTGGTCAGGGCGGTGGTGGCGGCGACGGCCAGGGCGAGCGTGGCGGTGCGGGTGCGCGAGAACGACATGGGTTCCTCCCCGAGTTCCGTGACTTTTCGGTCACTTCCGTGGTGCCGGGCCGAGTTGATCGGCCGCGAACAGAGCGTCGACCGTCCCGGCGAGCCGTGCCAAGACCGGGCGGGCGGCGCCCGGTGGTGCGGGGTGCCCCGGGGCGGGCTCTCGCGCGCCGGTTTGGCGGGGGCGGGGCGGCCGGGGCCCGGCGGGCCGTGCGGGGACGAACACCCCGGGCCGACGGCCGGGTGGGGTGGGCCGGTGGTGAAACCGGAGCAGCGCGCCCCGTTCGCACCTCCAGGACGGGCTGATGAGCATATGGATCGCTTGATGGTTAAAGGAAGGCAAAGGCTGTGATCAGGCGAACCGGCAGAGAAAGTGATTGAACGTCAGAAGCGATCGATCGGGTCCGGTCGTGGGTTCCATCCACCGCGGAATCAGCCGGAGAGCGGACAGGGGCACCGTGATGCGCCCGCCGCCGAGGGCGGACGCTACTACTGCCCCTCAGCGCTCCTTCACCCACACCAGCTGCCGTCCGGTCTCGCCCGGGGCCCGGGCGGCGGCCTTGGCGACCCGGTCCAGCCGGTAGCCGAGCTTGCGCGGGACTGCCGCGCTGGCGCCGTTCGCCTGGTCGCAGCGGATCTCCACCCGGGCGATCCCCGGCAGGGCCAGCGCGGCCTCGGTCAGCGCCCCGGCCGCGGCGGTGGCGATGCCGCGGCCGACGTGCCGGGCGGCGACCCAGTAGCCGATCTCCAGCGCGCCCGGGCCGATCCGCCCGTGCAGGCCGAAGGCGCCGACCACCCGGCCGGGTGCGTCGTCCAGGTCGGCCAGGTACATGAAGTCCGTGCCGGCCTCCCAGGCGGCGGTGCCGGCCCGGGTCAGCTCGGCGGTCCGGGCCCGGGTGGGGGCCTCGGCCGCCCACTCCATCCAGGGCCGCAGGTGCTCCAGGTTGGCGCGGACGGCCCGGTTCAACGCCGGGGCGTGGGCGCTGCGACGGCGGTGCAACCGCAGGCCGCCGGGCAGCCGCAGCAGCTCGGGCGGCCGTCCGGTGGTCGCCTCGGGCGCCTCCGTCGGTACCGCCGGGGCCGCCGTGCCCGCCGGTGCCGCCCGGGCGCGCTCGCAGGAGCGCGACTGTGCTCGGCTCATGGCCGCGATTATGTCCTTGCCCCGGACCTGCCACATCCGGAAGGGGGCGCGACCGGAGCCCCCGACCGGGGGTGCGGGCGGCGCGCCCCCGGCGCCTCAGAGCCGGACCATCACCTCGTCGAGATCCTTGCGCCGCAGGTCCGGCACGCGCGCCCCCTCGGCCGGGTAGCCGACCGGGATCACGTACGCCGCGCGCTCCTCCGCCGGGCGGTCGCACACCTCGTTGAGGAACCGCATCGGGCTCGGCGTGTGGGTCAGCGTCGCCAGTCCGGCCTGGTGCAGCGAGGCCAGCAGCAGCCCGACCGCGATCCCCACCGACTCCTTGGTGTAGTACGGGCGCGGCGAGTCGGGCCCCTTGTGCACCTCGAAGACCACGATCACGGCCGGCGCGTCCTCCAGGAACGGCTTGTGCCAGTCGGTGCCGATCGGCGCCAGTGCGGCCAGCCACTCCTCGGACGCCCGGTGGCTGTAGAACTCGCGCTCCTCGGCCTCGGCCGCCTCGCGCAGCAGCCGCTTGCGCTCCGGGTCGGTGATCACCACGAACCGCCAGGGCTGGACGTGCGCGCCGCTGGGCGCGGTGCTCGCGGTGCGGACCGCCCACTCGATCACCCCGTCCGGGATCGGGCGGCTGTCGTAGTCGCGGACGGTCCGGCGCTGCGCCATCACGTCGTGGAAGGCCTTGCTGCGGTCCTCGGCCTGGTGGGCCGGCACCGTCATGGGGGTGAGCGGGACGGTCGGGTGGGACGCCCCTGCCACTGCGCTGTCAACCATGGCCGACAGCACAGCACATGACGGCCACTCCGGGAAGAGGTAGAGACCAATTCCGGGAGTGGCCGTCCTGTGCCGGGGAGGGTTACAGCTCGTGCACCCGGCCGTCGCGGACCTCGATCCGCCGGTTCACCGCCACGGTGTCCAGCATCCGCCGGTCGTGGGTGACCAGCAGCAGGGTGCCGGTGTACGAGCCGAGCGCCGACTCCAGCTGCTCGATCGCGGGCAGGTCCAGGTGGTTGGTGGGCTCGTCCAGCACCAGCAGGTTGACCCCGCGCGCCTGCAGCAGTGCCAGGGCGGCCCGGGTGCGCTCGCCGGGGGAGAGGGTGCCGGCCGGGCGCAGCACGTGCGCCGCCTTGAGGCCGAACTTGGCCAGCAGGGTGCGCACCTCCTCCTCGGTGAACTCCGGTACGGCGGCCGCGAAGGCGTCCGCCAGCGGCTCCCCGTCCAAGAACAGACCGCGCGCCTGGTCCACCTCGCCGACCACCACGCCGGATCCCAACACGGCGCTGCCGCCGTCGAGTTCGAGCCGGCCGAGCAGGGCCGCCAGCAGGGTGGACTTGCCCGCGCCGTTGGCACCCGTGATGGCGACCCGGTCGGCCCAGTCGATCTGCAGGTCCACCGGGCCGAAGGCGAAGTCGCCGCGCCGGGCGACGGCCGCCCGCAGGGTGGCGACCACCGAGCCGGAGCGGGGCGCGGTGGCGATCTCCATCCGCAGCTCCCACTCCTTGCGCGGCTCCTCGACCACGTCCAGCCGCTCGATCATCCGCTGGGTCTGCCGGGCCTTGGAGGCCTGCTTCTCGGTGGACTCGGCGCGGGTCGCGCGGGCCTTCTTGTCGTTGTCGCCGCCCTTGCGGCGGGCGTTGCGGACGCCGTGCTCCATCCAGTTGCGCTGCATCTGCGCCCGGGCCTCCAGCGAGGCCTTGGTGTCGGCGTACTCCTCGTACTCCTCGCGGGCGTGCCGACGGGCCACCGCCCGCTCCTCCAGGTACGCCTCGTAGCCGCCGCCGTACAGGTTGACCTGCTGCTGGTGCAGGTCCAGCTCCAGCACCTTGGTCACCGTGCGGGCCAGGAACTCGCGGTCGTGGCTGATCAGCACGGTGCCGGCGCGCAGGCCCTTGACGAAGGCCTCCAGCCGCTCCAGGCCGTCCAGGTCGAGGTCGTTGGTGGGCTCGTCGAGCAGGAACACGTCGTAGCGGGAGAGCAGCAGCGAGGCCAGGCCCGCGCGGGCGGCCTGGCCGCCGGACAGCGCCGTCATCGGCAGGTCGAGGGAGACCTTCAGGCCGAGCGAGTCGGCCACCTCCTCGGCCCGCTCCTCCAGGTCGGCGCCGCCGAGGTCCAGCCAGCGGTCCAGGCTCGACGCGTACGCGTCGTCGGCGCCCGGACGGCCCTCGACCAGGCCCTCGGTGGCCTCGTCCAGCGCGGCCTGGGCGGCCGCGACGCCGGTGCGCCGGGCCAGGAAGTCGCGCACCGACTCGCCCTCCCGCCGCTCCGGCTCCTGCGGGAGGTGGCCGACGTTGGCGCTCGCCGGGCTGAGCCGCAGCGACCCGCCCTCGGGGGTGTCCAGCCCGGCCAGCAGCCGCAGCAGGGTCGACTTGCCGGCGCCGTTCACGCCGACCAGGCCGATCACGTCGCCGGGGGCGACGACCAGGTCCAGGCCGGAGAAGAGGGTGCGTTCGCCGTGGCCGGCGCTGAGGTCCTTGACTACGAGTGTGGCGCTCATGATGCGGCCGATTGTAGGAGGAGCGGGCCCCGAGCCGGAAAAACCCGGACCGCGGAAGGTCCGGGCCGGGGAAGGGCCGGGGGCCGCGGCTGTGGCAGCCGCGGCCCCCGGGATCACCGGTGGAGCAGTCCCCAGCGGGTCACTTGGCCTTCTTGGAGAAGTAGTCGAACATGTGCGCCGCGACGTCCTCCAGGTACGGGCCGGCCTCGTAGGTGTTGGCGCCGTTGCCGACGGAGGTGTCGCTGACCAGGGCCGGCTTGCCGTCCTTGGTGGCGTACCAGCCGCCGCCGCTGCTGCCGCCGGTCATGTTGCAGCCGATCATCAGCATCGCCGGACGGTCCGGGACGCCGGGCTTCGCGGTCGGCTTGCCGCCGTCGCAGTGCTCCAGCTCGACGCCGTCGAAGGGCTTGCCCTCCGGGAAGCCGTAGTTGGAGACGGAGGCGAGCTGGTCACGCGGGGCGTTGAACCACAGCGGCACCGAGCCGCCGACGGTCTCCTCCAGCGACTTGCCGTTCGGGTCGGGGTTGGCGACCTTGATGATGCCGAAGTCGTACTGGCTCCAGGGGCCGCCCTTCTCCGGGTCGGCCTCCTGCGTCCACTGCGGGGAGACCATGCCGGCGGTCGCGCCCCACTCGCCGTACGGCTCGGCGTCCTCGAGCTTGGACTTCTGCTTGTTGCCGTTGCTCAGCACGCCGTTGCTGTTGAAGGCCGGGGCGAAGGTGATGTCGGTGTAGTACTTGTTGCCCTTGCCGCCGTGCAGGCAGTGGCTCGCGGTCCACACCAGGTTGCTCTTGCCCGGGTTGGCCGGGTCGGAGACGACGGTGCCGGAGCACACGTAGTCCTCGCTGCCGTCCTTGAAGAAGATCTTGCCGTTGACGTGCATGTTCTTCGGGAACGGGTGCGCGACGGGCTTCGCCGCGACGACCGAGGGCAGGTCACCCGGTCCGGTCGGCGGCTGCGCGGCGGTGGGCTGGGCCGGGGCCGCGGTCGTCGGCTGCGCGGTCGGCTGGGCCGGGTCCTGCGTCGGGGTCTGGCCCGGCGCCTGCGGCAGCGGCTTCGGCTTGGCGTTCAGCAGCTTCTGCAGGGTCCAGTAGCCCTTGACCGCCGGGGTGATCACGTTGGCCTGGGCCCACTTGTCCCAGTCCTCCAGCTTCCAGGTCTTCAGCTCCTGGACCGTCGGCAGCTTGAGCGGCGCGGCGCCCGGCTTCCCGGAGGCGGACGCGGCGACCGTCGGAGCCGCGCTCTGGGCGCCGGCCGGGTCGCTGTTGTCCGGCCCGCAACCGGTGGCGACCACCATGGTCAGCGCGGCGACGGAAGCGCCGAGGACGGCACGGCTCGGCCGGGATATCGGTGACATGAGTTCAAATCCCCCTGTTGACTACCGCCATACGCCCCGTTCCTCGGGTACGGCCCCGGAGGCCGCAGGTATGGCAGGTGAGGAGTCTGCCATGCGGATAAGGAACCCCTTACATCCGCCCCCGGCCGGGACGGGGCCGTCACCGGATCGGCACGGGACCGGCACGCAGCCTTTGCCGGAGGGCTGGTGAACGGGGCCGGACGGCTGCGCCGGATAAATCAATTGCACCCGTCCGTCGGCCTGCCTAGCGTGGTCCACGTCGTCCGCCAGACAAGGAGAAGGCCGTTGATCTACTGAGGTCCCGGGACACCGCCCCGCCACGCAGGCCCTGCTGCCGCGTGGTGTGCGAGTGTGCGACCTCAGTCACGGCCCCATGGCGCCTCCGTAGCGCTGCCCCGTCCTTCGGCCGTTCCGGTTCCGCACCCGCGGTGTCTCCCCGTGTTGCTCATCACCCCTTCAGCAACCATCCGGGAGGCCTTGCATGGCACAACCCACCACCGCCGTCCTCTGCACCGACCTCGCGTTCGAGTGGCCCGACGGCAAGCCCGTCCTGGACGGCTTCCACCTCGCCGTCGGCCCCGGCCGCACCGGACTGATCGGCCTCAACGGCGCCGGGAAGTCCACTCTGCTGCGGCTGATCGCCGGCGAGCTCACCCCCACCGGCGGCAGCGTCCGGATCGCGGGCGAACTCGGCTACCTGCCCCAGGGCCTGACGCTCGACACCGGTCTGCGGGTCGACGAGGCCCTCGGCATCCGGGCTGCGCGCGAGGCCCTGCACGCCATCGAGTCCGGCGACACCGACCAGCGGCACTTCGACGCCGTCGGCGACGACTGGGACGTGGAGGAGCGCGCCCGTGCGACCCTCGACCGGCTCGGCCTGCACCGCCTCGGCCTCGACCGCACCACCGGAGAACTCTCCGGCGGCGAGGCGGTGTTGCTGCGACTGGCCGCCCTGCTGCTGCGCCGCCCCGACGTGCTGCTGCTCGACGAGCCCACCAACAACCTCGACCGGACCGCCCGCGAGCGGCTCTACGAGGCGGTGGCCGGCTGGCACGGCGTCCTGGTGGTCGTCAGCCACGACCGCGAACTGCTACGGCACGTCGACCAGATCGCCGACCTCCGGGACGGCGAAGTCACCTGGTACGGCGGTAACTTCGACGACTACGAGCGCACCCTCGCGGCGCAGCAGGAGACGGCCGAGCGGCTGCTGCGCAACGCCGAGGCCGACGTCCAGCGCCAGAAGCGGGACTTGGTCGAGGCCCGCAGCAGGCTGGAGCGCAGCGCCAGCTACGGCCGGAAGCGCTCGGTCACCCGCAACGACCCGCACATCTTCGCCGGGATGCTCAAGCGCAAGGGCCAGGAGACGGCGGGCCGGCTCACCGGCATGCACACCGAGCGACTGGAGGAGGCCAAGGCGCGGGTCACCGCGGCCGAGGAGGCGGTGCGCGACGACGCCGAGATCCGGGTCGACCTGCCGCGCACCGCCGTGCCGGCCGGGCGCGGGGTGCTCACCCTGCAGAAGGTCCGGCTGCCCGGCGGCGCCACCGTCGACCTCGACCTGCGCGGCCCTGAGCGGATCGCCCTGGTCGGGCGCAACGGCTCCGGCAAGACCACACTGCTGCGCACCATCGCGGGTGAACTCGCCCCGCTGGAAGGCATGGTCACCACCCAGGTGCCGCTGCGCCACCTGCCGCAGCGGCTCGACCTGCTGGACGACGAGCTGACGGTCGCGGAGAACGTCAAGCTGTTCGCCCCGGGCGCCGGGGACAACGCCGTCCGCGCCAGGCTGGCCCGCTTCCTGTTCCGCGGCGGCCGGGCCGACCAGCCGGCCGGAACGCTGTCCGGCGGCGAGCGGTTCCGGGCGACGCTGGCCGCCCTGCTGCTGGCCGATCCGCCGCCGCAACTGCTGCTGCTCGACGAGCCGACCAACAACCTGGACCTCGCCAGCGTCCGCCAGCTCACCCAGGCGCTGGCCGCCTACCGGGGCGCGCTGGTCGTGGTCAGCCACGACCTGCCGTTCCTGCGCGGCCTGGGGCTGACCAGGTGGCTGGAGCTGGACGGCGGACTGAGGGCGGTGGATCCGATGTAGCGATCATCTGGAACACGGGAGGAGGGCGGGTGGAGGGCGGGTGGCGCAGCCGAGGGTGGGAGCCGAGGGGGAAATGCGCCGCACCGCCTCCAACTTCCCTGTGCTGCAGTACCATCGGCGACATGCCTGCGCTCAACATCGAGTACACGGAGCACGAACTCGCCGCGATCCGCGAGGCCGCCGCCGCGGACGGCAAGAGCGTGAAGGCGTACATCCACGACCTCAGCGTGCGCGAGCAGCAGCGCCGGGTGTTCGTGGACCACGCGGTGGCGTTCTGGAAGGACCACCGGGCGAAGTTCGACGCCGCGTTCCCGGAGGACGCGCCCGCCGCGTGAGCCGGGCGGGCCGGACGGGCCGGACGAGGCCGCGGGGAGCGGCCCGGTGAACGGTGAGGGCGCGACGCCGCTGTGTGACGACGGCCGAGCCCGTGTCCCGCGCCGCTCTCCGCTACGCGCGGGCGGGCTTCAACCTGCCCGCGACCAGCGTGCCCAGCCGGTCCAGTCCGACCACGAGGGTGCCGAGCACGACGAACTCGACCGTCAGCTGGGCTATCTGGCCCCAGACGTAGCCGTAGCCCTTGGTGGTCGGGTCGAAGAAGAAGTACGGGTAGGGCGTCGGGAAGTCGTCGAACAGCGCGTTGCGGGCGAGCACGACCGCCGCGTAGCCGAGCGGGAAGGCCAGCCAGAGCGGGATGTCCTTCCAGGCCACCGCGTTGCGCGGCCTGAGCACCAGCCAGTCCACCAGCACCATCACGGGCGTGACGTAGTGCAGGAAGAAGGACGACCAGTGCGCCAGCCGGTCCGGCCCGCTGACCAGCCCGGGCAGCGGGTCGGCGCCGTGCTGGAGCAGGACGTGCGAGACCAGCCCGGTGATCAGGATGTACAGCGTGGCGGCCCCGCGCAGCCGGGGCGCGGGTGCGTCCACCGTGCCGCGCTCGACCATCCAGTACACCGCGCCGATGAAGTAGCCGAGCACGATGACGTTGCTCTGCACGGTGAAGTACACCAGCGAGGACTCCCCGAGGACCAGGCCGAGGCCGGCGGAGAGCACGATGCCCGCGCGCCACCACAGCGCCGGGCGGGTCCGGACGACGGTCATGCGGCCACCAGTTCGTTCCAGGCGATACGGGAGGTATCGGACAGTTGAGCGGAATTCCGTACTCTACTTGCTCGGCGCGGGGGCTCGGAACCCGCGTGCGGACCGGCGGGCCGGCCGGGTGGCTCGCGGGCTCAGCCCGGGAGAACGAACCCCGACTCGTACGCCGCGATCACCGCCTGGGTGCGGTCCCGGGCGCCCAGTTTGGCCAGCACGCTGCCGACGTGGGTCTTCACCGTCTCCTGGCTGACCACCAGCTGCCGTGCGATCTCACCGTTGTTCAGCCCGGTGGCCATCAGCCGCAGCACCTGACCCTCCCGCTCGGTCAGGCGTCCGACCGGCCCCCGGTCCGCGGCGGCCCCCCGCCGGCCGTCCGCGCCGTGCCGCAGCGCGAGTTCGCGCACGGCGGCAGGGAACAGCAGCGAGTCCCCGCGCGCCACCAGCCGCACCGCCTGGACCATCTCCTCCGCGCGCGCCCGCTTCAGCAGGAACCCGGCCGCGCCCGCCCGCAGCGCGTCGTACACGTGGTCGTCGTGCTCGAAGGTGGTGACCACCAGGATCCTCGGCGGCTCGGCCATTCCGCCTACCAGCTGCTCGGTGGCCCGGATGCCGTCGATGCCGGGCATCCGGACGTCCATCAGCACCACGTCAGGTCGCAGCTCGCGCGCCAGCGGGACGACCTCGGCGCCGTCGGAGGCCTCGCCGACCACGGTGAGGTCGGGCTCGGCGTCGATCACCACCCGCAGGCCCATCCGGACCAGCCGTTCGTCGTCCGCGATCACCACGCGGATGGTGCCGCTCCCGTCGTGCTCGGTCTCGTGCTCGTCGGTCATCCCGCAGTCCCTCCCACCGGCAGCCACACGGCCAGCCGCCACGTCGTTCCGTCCTCGCTCGGCCCGGCCGCGCTGCCGCCGCGCAGGGCCGTCGCGCGTTCCCCGATCCCGCGCAGCCCGCGCCCGCCGCCGGGGCGGCTCGGGCGGGCCGGGCCCAGCGGGTTGGTCAGTTCGATCTCCAGCCGGCCGGCGTCGAGCGCGACCCGCAGTCCGGCCGGGGCGGGCCCGGCGTGCCGCAGCACGTTGGTGAGTCCCTCCTGCACGATCCGGTACGCCTCGCGGGAGACCTCGGCCGGCAGTGCGCCCAGGCCGGGGGCCAGCTCGGCGTCCACCGTCACGCCGGTGCGGGCGAGTTGGCGCAGCAGGTCGTCCAGCCCTTCGAGCGTGGGCCCGGCTGGTTCGGCGCCGGCGTTCTCCTCCTCGCGCAACAGCCCGAGCACGGTGTCCAGTTCGGCCACCGCCCCCCGGGCGGTCTCCTCGATCGCCCGCAGCGCCTCGGCGGCGAAGTCCGGGTCGGTGCGCAGCACCCGGGCGGCCGCCGAGGCCTGGATGCCGACCGCGCTGAGCGCGTGCCCGACCGAGTCGTGCAGTTCGCGGGCCAGCCGGTTGCGCTGGGCGAGCACGGTGGCCCGTCGCTCGGCGACGGCCAGCCGTTCCTCAGGAGTCGGACCGAGCAGGACGGGCGCCGAGCGGGCCAGCAGCGCGCCGCAGGCGGCGTTGGTTCCGACGATCAGCAGCAGCAGGGCTGCTCCCAGTGCCGGGCCGACGGGCATCCAGCCGGGGAAGCGGTCCGTCCAGTACCGGGCGAGTTCCTCGCCCCCGGCGAAGCCGAACAGCAGCACCACCGCGAACGGCACCCCGGCCAGCGTCATCCCGGCGACCACCCCGCCGGAGAACAGGTGCAGCACGAACCAGAGCGCGGTGCGCCGGCGGGCCGCCCAGGACCGGGCCGGCCCGGTGGCCAGCTCCTCCGGGCGCGCCGCCGCGCACAGCGCCCGGGCGGCCGCTCCCTCCAGGCCCCGGACGGTCGGCACCAGCGCGGTGACCGCGGCCATCGGCAGCGAGGTGAACAACGCGAGGAACTGCAACAGCATTTGGCGCAGGTGCCCCTGCTCGGGGTTCAGCGCTCCGAGCGCCACCACCGACAACAGGTAGTACGGCATGAGCAGCGCGCCGCCCAGCACTAGGTGCACCCAGCGCAGTCGGGCGCGCCGCCCGAACAACACCTCTCCCGCCCGCCGAATCCGGCCGCCCCCCGTGTCCACCCGGGTGACTCTACGACAGCGCCGCGCGCAGCGGCCGCCCGCTCGGCCAGCGCCACCGCTCCGACGGCCAGCACCAGCACCGCGGTCACCACCTGCGCGGCCTGTACCAGGGCCATCGGTCCGGTCGTCCCGGCCGCGGTGGCGCCGAAGGCCACCAACTGCCAGCAGCCCCAACCGAACAGCGACCCGGCAGCCGTCCAGGTCACCAGCAGCGGGGTGCGCAGCGGCTGCCGGGGCCGGAGCCGGAACACCAGCACCAGCAGTCCCGCCGAGGCGGCCACTGCCATCACCGCCGTCACGGCGTCCATCACCGCCACGCCCCTGGACCGCTCCTGTGCCAGCGCGACCGGCAGCCCGGCCGTGCCGCCCGCCGCCCAGTACGCCCGGGCCGCCGCGGTAGCGAGCCCGAGCAACGCGGCGGCGCAGGCCAGACCGCGCTGCACGGTCAGGGTGGGGGAGCGCGGCAGGTCGCCGGTCCTCGCCCGCAGCAGCGCGGCCCAGCGCTGCCGGGTGTACAGGACGAAGGCGGTGATCAGCGCCAGCCCCTGGACGGCGAAGCCGCCGTACACCACCGGGAACACCCAGCCGCCGAGACCGCCGCCGTCCTCCTGTCCCGTGCCCGGCTCCGGTGCCAGCAGCAGGACGCTCAGCAGGTAGAGCGGCAGCGCCACCAGGATGGTGCCGAGCAGCCCGGTCGCGACCCACATCGGGAAGAGCACGAGGCCGGCCGGCGCCCGCCGCCCCCACGGCCGGAGGAAGGCCAGCGCCAGGGCCACGGCGACGGCGTCCATCCCGACGGTCAGCAGGTTCACCAGCCACAGCCTGTCCATCGCGCCGGGATCGTCCGATCCCACGGGGTGCCCGGTCAGCCACAGCGCCTTGAGCGTCAGGTAGGGCCCCGTCGCCGCCACGGCGGTCCGACCGGCCCAGGTCCGTACCCGTGCTTCGTCGATCCTCATGCCCCCAGGCTGCCGCCGCGCCCGGCGCGGGGCCTCCGCCGTGGGTGCGATCCCCCTCCCCCCGGCGGGGGATCCCCGGCCGTGCCGTTCACGCCATCCAGTGGATCAGGCGGTCCTCGTGGTCCACCCGCCCGTCCGGGTCCGCCACCAGGCCGAGCCGCCCGGCGAGCCGGCGCGAGGGCAGGTTGTCCTCCCGGATCAGTGCCGTCACCGGGATCCCCGGGTACCGCGGCAGCGCCTCCGCGATCGCCGCCCGGCACGCCTCCGCGGCGTACCCCTTGCCCCAGGCGGACGGCCGGAACCGGTAGTACAGGTTGAACACCGGCTGCCCGTCCAGGCTGTGCAGGAACAGCCCGGCGACCCCGATGACCACCTCCGGCTCCTCCCGGGTGGACACCATGCAGTACCCCACCCCGTCCCGCGGCCAGTCCGCCACGAACCCCGCCAACTGCTCCCGCGCCTGCGTGATGTCGCGCTGCGGCCCGTCGGGGTTGTACCGGTTGGTCTCCGGATCCCCGTGGATCGCGAACATCGCCTCGGCATCGCTCTCCTGCGGCCGCGTCAACACCAGCCGCTCGGACACGGCGACGATCGTGCGCCCGGTGACAACGGCCTGCTCAGCGGTGGTCATGCTGCTTCCCCCGACCTCGTACGTAATGGATCGTTTGCACGATAGACCATTACCGCGACGCCCGCCCGCCCAATTCCCCGCCCCTACGGGATCGGCTCACCCCGATCGCCTTCCCCCCTGCGGTGAGGAGCCGCTTCCAGGCTTCGCCGCTGTCGGGGACGAGCTTCTGGATGCCGTCCCAACTCCCCCGGGACCAGGCGAGGTTAGCCGTGGCAGGTCGTCACCGTCTCGCCGGGTGCCACCCAGCGGGCCCGACCGAACCCCGGCTCGTCCTTCGGGGCGCCCGCGGTCGGCAGCCGCGGTTCGGTGCCGACGGTGAAGGTGGCCGAGGACTTCGGGTCCGCGGTCGAGCGGATGCGGCAGGCCCACGAGGAGCCGGGTGGCGGTCGTCGCGGTCTCCTGCCGACGCGCCCTGCGTGGTGCCGGTCGTGCGGGGTGCGGTCGGGTTCGTTGCTGCCTCATGGCGGTGGGGCGTGGTGGGCGAGGTCTTGTTACCAGCGGGTCGCTTCCCTATCATCGCGAGTGTTACAGCTTTACTGTCAAACCCCGAAGGGTTCTGCAGCCAGTGGGTGACACGAGCAGTCCGGCGGGCCGGGCGGGTGGTCCGGGGCCGTTGGCGGGTGTGCGGGTGGTGGAACTCGCGGGGATCGGGCCGGGGCCGTTCGCGGCGATGCTGTTGGGCGATCTCGGAGCGGACGTGGTGCGGGTGGACCGGCCGGAGCCGTCGCCGCTCGGAACGGATCCGGCGTACGACCTCAGCAACCGGAACAAGCGGTCGGTGCTGGTCGACCTCAAGTCGCCCGAGGGGCCGGGGCAGGTGCTGGAGCTGGTCGAGCGGGCCGACCTGCTGATCGAGGGCTACCGGCCGGGAGTGGCGGAGCGGCTCGGGGTCGGGCCCGAGGCGTGTCTGGCGCGCAATCCGGCACTGGTGTACGGGCGGATGACCGGGTGGGGGCAGTACGGGCCGCGGGCGGCCACCGCCGGGCACGACCTCGGCTACGCGGCGGTGGCCGGGGTGCTCGGGATGGTCGCCTCGCCCGGAGGGGTCGACGCGCCGCCCGGGATCCCGGCGAACCTGCTCGGCGACTACGCGGGCGGCTCGCTCTACCTGGTCGTCGGGCTGCTGGCCGGCCTGCACCACGCCCGGTCCACCGGCGTCGGACAGGTGGTCGACGCGGCGATCGTGGACGGTGCGGCGCACCTCGGCAGCATGCTGTGGGGGCTGCTCGCGGCCGGTCACTGGCAGGACCGCCGGGGCGTCAACCTGCTCGACGGCGGCGCCCCGTTCTACGCCGTCTACCGGGCGGCCGACGGCGGGCACCTCGCGGTGGGCGCCCTGGAGCCCCGGTTCTACGCCGAGTTCGCGCGGCTGCTGGAGCTCGGCCCGGACGCGCCCGGCCAGTACGAGCCCGCCCGCTGGCCCGAGCTGCGTGCCCTGATCGCCGCCCGTTTCGCCACCCGGACCAGGGCCGAGTGGGAGGCCGTCTTCGCCGGCTCCGACGCCTGCGTGGAACCCGTGCTGACGATGCGCCAGGCTGCGGGCGAGGAGCACCTGCTGGCGCGCGGGACGTACGTCGAGGCGGACGGCATGACCCAGCCGGCCCCCGCCCCGCGCTTCTCCGTCACCCCGGGCGCGCTGCGCCGCCCGCCGGCCCGGCCGGGCGCGGACACCGCGGAGGTGGCCCGGCACTGGGCCGTCCCGTCCCTGGACTCCGCGGCCGTCGGCACGGAACCATTCGACTCCGCAGCAGAGCAAGGAGAGTAGCGTTGCAGCGCGAGATCTTCACCGAGCAGCACGAGGACTTCCGGGCCACCGTGAAGGCCTTCCTCGCCAAGGAGGTGCTGCCGCACTACGACCGCTGGGAGAAGGCCGGCATCGTCGACCGCTCCGCCTGGCTGGCGGCCGGCCGGCAGGGCCTGCTCGGCATCGCGGTGCCCGAGGAGTACGGCGGTGGCGGCACCCCGGACTTCCGCTACGCCGCCGTGCTGGCCGAGGAGTTCGCCCGGGCCGGTGCCTCCGGGCTGGCGATCGGACTGCACAACGACATCATCGGCCCGTACCTCACCTCGCTCGCCACCGAGGAGCAGAAGCGCCGCTGGCTGCCCGGTTTCTGCAGCGGCGAGCTGATCACCGCGATCGCGATGACCGAGCCCGGCACCGGCTCCGACCTGCAGGGCATCCGCACCCAGGCGGTGGACCGGGGTGACCACTTCCTCCTCAACGGCGCCAAGACCTTCATCTCCAACGGCATCCTGGCCGACCTGGTGATCGTGGTCGCCCGCACCACCCCCGAGGGCGGCGCGCACGGGTTGAGCCTGCTGGCCGTCGAGCGCGGCACCCCCGGTTTCGAGCGGGGCCGCAATCTCGACAAGATCGGCCAGAAGGCCCAGGACACCGCCGAGTTGTTCTTCGAGGACGTCCGGGTGCCGAAGGAGAACCTGCTCGGCGAGCTCAACGGCGGGTTCGTCCACCTGATGCAGAACCTCGCCCAGGAGCGGCTCGCCATCGCCGCCGCCGCGATCGCCGGAGCCGAGTACCTGGTCGAGATCACCACCGACTACGTCAAGCAGCGGGAGGCCTTCGGTCGTCCGCTGGCCAAGCTCCAGCACGTCCGCTTCGAGATCGCCGAGCTCGCCACCGAGTGCGCGATCACCCGGACCTTCGTCGACCGCTGCATCACCGAGCACGACCGCTACGCGCTCACCCCGGCGGACGCCTCGATGGCCAAGTGGTGGGCCACCGAGCTGCAGAAGCGCACGGCCGACCGCTGCCTCCAACTCCACGGCGGCTACGGGTACATGAGCGAGTTCCCGGTCGCCCGGGCGTTCACCGACGGCCGCATCCAGACGATCTACGGCGGGACCACCGAGATCATGAAGGAGATCGTCGGGCGCTCCATCCTCGGCTGAGCGCTCTCCGGCCCGGCCCCGGACACCGGCCCGGTACCGGGCCCGGCCCCGGACACCGGCCCACTCCCGGACGCCGGCCCACTGCCGGGCCCCGGCCCGCTCCGGCACCCCAGGACCTTCAGGAACCCCTCTGCCCCGAAAGGCACTCCCATCGTGACCACCGAAGCGTACGTCTACGACGCGATCCGCACCCCGCGCGGCCGCGGCAAGGCCAACGGCTCGCTGCACGGCACCAAGCCGATCGACCTGGTCGTCGGCCTGATCAACGAAATGCGCAGCCGCTACCCCGGGTTGGACCCGGCCGCGATCGACGACATCGTGCTCGGCGTGGTCTCGCCGATCGGCGACCAGGGCTCCGACATCGCCCGGATCGCCGCCATCGCGGCCGGCCTGCCCGACACCGTGGCCGGCGTCCAGGAGAACCGCTTCTGTGCCTCCGGCCTGGAAGCCGTCAACCTGGCCGCCGCCAAGATCCGTTCGGGCTGGGAGGACCTGATCCTGGCCGGTGGCGTGGAGTCGATGTCCCGGGTCAAGATGGCCTCCGACGGCGGCGCCTGGTTCGCCGACCCGATGACCTCGTACGAGACCAACTTCGTTCCGCAGGGCATCGGCGCCGACCTCATCGCCACCATCGAGGGCCTCTCCCGCACCGACGTGGACGCCTTCGCCGCCGAGTCCCAGGCCCGGGCCGCCAAGGCCCAGGCGGACGGCCTGTTCGACCGCTCGGTGGTTCCGGTGCGCGACCGCAACGGCCTGGTCGTGCTGGAGCGCGACGAGTTCATCCGCCCCGGCACCACCGTCGAGAACCTGGCCGGCCTCAAGCCCTCCTTCGCCGCGATCGGGGAGGCCGGCGGCTTCGACGCCGTCGCCCTGCAGAAGTACCACTGGGTGGAGGCCATCGACCACGTCCACCACGCGGGCAACTCCTCCGGCATCGTGGACGGCGCCGCCCTCGTCGCGATCGGCAACCGTGAGGTCGGCGAGCGGTACGGGCTGCGCCCGCGCGCCCGGATCGTCTCCGCCGCCGTGTCCGGCTCCGAGCCGACCATCATGCTCACCGGTCCCGCCCCGGCCACCCGCAAGGCGCTCGCCAAGGCCGGTCTCACCGCCGCCGACATCGACCTGGTCGAGATCAACGAGGCCTTCGCGGCGGTCGCCCTCCGCTTCATCCGCGAATTCGGCTTCCGGCACGACCAGGTGAACGTCAACGGCGGCGCGATCGCCCTCGGCCATCCGCTGGGCGCCACCGGCGCGATGCTGCTCGGCACCGTGGTCGACGAACTGGAGCGGCGCGACCTGCGCTACGGCCTGATCACCCTGTGCGTCGGCGGCGGCATGGGCGTCGCCACCATCGTCGAGCGCGTCTGAGCCCGTCCGTCGCCCGCCGCCATCCTTCTTGGGACACCCCCCGGACTCCGTCCGGGTGACCCCCATCGCGTGGCACCTCCCTTGGTAGACCTGGAGACCTTGAACTCATGAGCGACACCACCACCATCCGCTGGGAGCAGGACCAGGACGGCGTGGTCACCCTCGTCCTCGACGACCCCACCCAGTCCGTCAACACCATGAACGAGGCGTTCACGGCCGACTTCGAGGCCGTGGTCGAGCGACTGGCCGGCCTCGCCTCCTCCGACGCGCTGCGCGGGGTCGTGATCACCTCCGGCAAGAAGACCTTCTTCGCCGGGGGCGACCTGCGGATGCTCTCCGCCGCCCGCCCCGAGGACGCCGAGGCCGTCTTCGAGAAGTCCATGCGGATCAAGCGTTCGCTGCGCAAGCTGGAGACCCTCGGCAAGCCGGTCGTCGCCGCCGTCAACGGCAGCGCGCTCGGCGGCGGGCTGGAGATCGCCCTCGCCTGCCACCACAGGATCGCGCTGGACACCCCCGCCAGCAGGATCGGCCTGCCCGAGGTCACCCTCGGCCTGCTGCCGGGCGGCGGCGGCGTGGTCCGCACGGTCCGGCTGTTCGGCATCACCGACGCCCTGCTGAAGTACCTGCTGCAAGGCCGCCAGTACCGCCCGGCGCAGGCGCTGGAGCACGGGCTGGTGCACGAACTGGTCGACACTCCCGAGGAGTTGGCCGCCCGGGCGAAGGCCTGGATCGAGGCCAACCCGACCGCCGTCCAGCCCTGGGACGTCAAGGGGTACAAGATCCCCGGCGGCACCCCCGCGACCCCCGCGTTCGCCGCCAACCTGCCCGCGTTCCCGGCCAATCTGCGCAAGCAGCTGAACGGCGCGCCCTACCCGGCACCGCGCAACGTGCTCGCCGCCGCGGTGGAGGGCGCCCAGGTCGACGTCGACACGGCCATGGTGATCGAGGCCCGCTACTTCACCGAGCTGGCCTGCGGGCAGACCAGCAAGAACATGATCCAGGCGCTGTTCTTCGACATGCAGGCGGTCAACTCCGGTGCGGGGCGCCCCAAGGACGTCGAGAAGCGGCTGGTCCGCAAGGTCGCGGTGCTCGGCGCCGGGATGATGGGCGCCGGGATCGCCTACGCCTGCGCCAAGGCCGGCATCGAGGTCGTGCTCAAGGACGTCAGCGTCGAGGCCGCCGAGCGCGGAAAGGCCTACTCCGCGGGGCTGTTGAACAAGGCCATCGCGCGCGGCCGCTCCACCGAGGCCAAGCGCGACGCCCTGCTCTCCCGGATCACCCCCACCTCCGACGCCGCCGACCTGGCCGGCTGCGACGCGGTGATCGAGGCCGTCTTCGAGAACACCGAGCTCAAGCACAAGGTGTTCCAGGAGATCGAGGGCGTGGTCGCCCCCGACGCGCTGCTCTGCTCCAACACCTCCACCCTGCCGATCGGCGTACTCGCCGAGGGCGTCGAGCGCACCGGCGACTTCATCGGCCTGCACTTCTTCTCACCGGTCGACAAGATGCGCCTGGTGGAGATCATCCGCGGCCCGCAGACCGGCGACGAGGCGCTCGCCCGGGCCTTCGACCTGGTCCGGCAGATCGACAGGACGCCGATCGTGGTCAACGACTCGCGCGGCTTCTTCACCTCGCGGGTGATCGGCCAGTTCCTCAACGAGGGCGTCGCCATGATCGGCGAGGGCATCCACCCGTCCTCGATCGAGCAGGCCGCCGCCCAGGCCGGCTACCCCGCCAAGGTGCTCTCCCTGATGGACGAGCTCACCCTCACCCTGCCGCGCAAGATCCGCGACGAGTACCGGCTCGCGGTCGAGGCCGCCGGCGGCACCTGGACGCCGCACCCGGCGGACGCGGTGGTGGACCGGATGGTCGACGAGTTCGGCCGACCGGGGCGCAGCGGCGGTGCGGGCTTCTACGAGTACGGCGAGGACGGCAAGCGCGGCCGACTCTGGCCGGGGCTGCTGGAGCACTTCTCCCGGGACGGCGTCGAGGTGCCGTTCGAGGACCTCAAGGAGCGGATGCTGTTCAGCGAGGCGCTCGACTCTGTGCGCTGCCTGGAGGAGGGCGTGTTGACCTCGGTCGCCGACGCCAACGTGGGCTCGATCCTGGGCATCGGCTTCCCGGCCTGGACGGGCGGCGTCCTCCAGTACGTCAACGGCTACCAGGGCGGCCCGGCCGGCTTCGCGGCGCGCGCCCGCGAACTCGCCGCCGCGTACGGCGAGCGGTTCGCGCCGCCGGCGCTGCTGGAGCGGATCGCGGCGGAGGGGCGGACCTTCACCGACTGACCTCGGTCGGAGGGCGATCAGGGTGAGGCCGTGCCTGGCACGGCCTCACCCGGTTCCTCAACCCGGTTCCTCAACCCGGTTCCTCAACCCGGTTCCTCAACCCGGTTCCTCAACCTCGTGCCTCAACCCAGCTCCTCGCCCAACTCCTCCCGCAGGGACCGCTGGAAGGCGGTGACCAGCGCCTGCGCCACCATCGGCTGGATGTGGTCGGTCAGCTCCTTCATCCGGGCCAGTTCCGCCGGGTCCGGCTCGCTCTCCCGGTACGGCTTCCAGACGGTCTCCCGGAACAGCCGCTGCAACTCCCGGGCCGTGGCCCGGCTGTGCTCCAGGACCACCGCCCGGGCGGCCAGCAGCGTCTCCAACGGGATCGGCACGTCCAGGATCCGTACGCCCAGCGGCAGCAGGCCCGGGTCCGCCCGGAACACCTCGGGGTCGGGCGTCCGCTCCAGCGCGCCCATCGCGACCAGGCGTTCCACCTGCTCCTCCGACAGCCCACGACCGGCCCGCCGCTCCAACTGCGCCCGGCCGACCTCCTCG
Source organism: Kitasatospora sp. NPDC059648 (assembly GCF_042734825.1). Classification (NCBI taxonomy): domain Bacteria; kingdom Bacillati; phylum Actinomycetota; class Actinomycetes; order Kitasatosporales; family Streptomycetaceae; genus Kitasatospora; species Kitasatospora sp. NPDC059648. The sequence goes on from NZ_JBHWDU010000019.1 coordinate 61,323, forward strand.
GCCGCCTCCGGCGTCCAGGACGCCACCAGCGCGCGGTGGATCGCCAGGCCCAGCGGCGTGCTGTCCTCCGGCAGCCGCGCCAGGTACCGCTCGATCGCGGCCAGCGTCAGCCCCTGCCGCTGCAACTCCTCGATCAGCCCGAGCCGGTCCAGGTGCGCCGCCCCGTACAGGCCCACCCGTCGGGGCCCCAACTCGGGCGGCGGCAGCAAGCCCTTCGTTCCGTAGAACCGCACCGTCCGCACCGTCACCCCGGCTCGTGCCGCCAACTCGTCCACCGTCAGCCGCACCTCGCCCACCCCGGCGCCGTGCTCCCCCATCTGCTGCCTCCCGCGCTGGCACACTCGTGCTGTGACAGCAGCAGTGTGACAGTGCTCCGCGATCAGGTCCATCGGAAGTGGGGGCGGCTCTGGTGGGCCCTGGTGGCTCCGGGGGCTCCGGCGGCACGGGCCGTCGGGGTGCTGGAACGAGCGAACCGGCACGCGCCCCGGTGTGCGGGCGCGTGCCGGTTCGATGGCCGAGCCACCGGTGGTCTCTGCCGGGTGGTCGCTGCTCGGTGCCTGGCGGGAGACAGGAGACAGGAGACAGGAGGTGGGAGGCAGGAGGCGGAGACCGGGGCAGGAGGCGGATCAGGCGAGGGCGGCGTGATGGCGGCGGGTGACTTCGGGGTGGGCTCGGGTGTAGCCCTTCCACTCGTTGAAGCCGAAGTCCGCGAAGAGCGGGTTGGCCGGGTCCTCGGTGGCGCCGGGGGCGTGGTGGGCGAGGGGGAAGTCGAGCGGCTCGATGTGGGCGTCGAGGCGGGGGTTGTAGAAGAACGGGACGGAGAAGCGCTCACGGGCTCCGGCGGGGCTGACTACCCGGTGGCTGGTGGCCTTGAGGTAGCCGTCGGTGGCGACCTCAAGCAACTCGCCGAGGTTGACCACGAAGGCGCCGTCGAGCGGGGGGACGTCCAGGAAGGTGCCGTCCGCGCGCTCGACCTGGAGGCCGCCGACGGTGTCCTGGAGGAGCAGGGTGATGAAGCCGTAGTCCTTGTGGGCGCCGACGCCCTGACCCGCGCCGTCCGGGGCGGTGCCGGGGTAGCGGACCAGCTTGAGACGCAGGTGGGGGTGGCCCGCGAAGGCGTCGTCGTAGAAGTCGGGGCGGGCGCCGATCGCGGCGAGGAGTTCGTGCAGCAGACGCCGGGCCACCGTGCCGAGGTGGTCGATCCAGCCGAGCGCGGCGGTGCGCAGCTCGGGGAGCGCGGCCGGCCACTGGTTGGGGCCCTCCAGCCACCAGTACGGGGGCTCGCCGGTGCCGGGAGCGTGCGGGGGCAGCTCGGCGCCGATGTCCAGCTGGTCGCGCCAGTCCTGGCTGCCGCCGGTGCGCTCGTCGCCGGTACGGGTGTAGCCGCGGTAGTGCGGGGAGTTGAGGTTGCTCACGGCGAGCCGGTCGGCCTCGGGGAGGGCGAAGAAGGCGCGCATGGCTCCGGTGAGTGCGGCCGTTTCCTCGGGGGTGACGCCGTGGCCGACGAGTTGGAAGAAGCCGACGCCGGTGGCTGCGGCGCGGAGCTCGTCGTGCAGTCGGCGGCGGTCCTCCGGGGTGCCGTCGGCGAGCGAGAGGTCGATCACCGGGAGGGCCTCGGGGTGTGCCTCCGGGGTGGTGGCGGTTCCGGATATGGGCGTGTACTGCTGCGTCATGTGTGACATCCGCTGGTCTCGTCCCGGCTGGTCCCGGTGGTCGACCAGGGGTGGCCGGAGCCGCGCCTGATGCGGCGGGTGCTCCGGTAGCCGGGAGGTGGTGGCGGCCGCTCGGGGCCGCCGTGAGGGTGGGTAGCGCGAGGTTCAGCCGGAGCGTCGACAGGACATGCTGGTCACGCGGAGCAGGTCCACGTGACGGCGGCGAACAAGGATGAGCACCCCACCAGCCTAGATGACCCGTTCGGTGGCGGGCGAGCCCCCTACCGCGGAGGACCACCCCTCACTTGTCCGTGGCTCGTCAAGAAGTGCGGATGGCCGGCGATCGGCGGCTCCCTTCCAGGGGTGTCGAGACCGTCAGGAGTTGTTGAGGTAGGCCAGGACGGCCAGGACGCGTCGGTTGTCGTCATCGGAGGGCTGGAGGTCGAGCCGGACGAAGATCGACGCGGTGTGCTTGGCGACCGCCCGCTCGGTGATCACCAGTTGCTGGGCGATCGCCGCGTTCGAGCGGCCCTCGGCCATCAGCCCCAGTACCTGCCGCTCCCGCGGGGAGAGGGTGGAGACCGGACCGGCCGAGGAGTTGTGGGTGAGCAGCCGGGTGATCACCTCCGGATCCATCGCGGTACCGCCCTGGGCGACCCGCCGGACGGCGTCGAGGAACTGCGCGCCGTCCAGCACGCGGTCCTTGAGCAGGTAGCCGATACCGCCGGAGCTGCCGGCCAGCAGCTCCCGGGCGTACAGCTGCTCCACGAACTGCGAGAGCACCAGCACCGGCAGGCCGGGGTGGGCCTTCCGGGCCGCCAGCGCCGCCCGCAGTCCCTCGTCCGTGAAGGTCGGCGGCAACCGCACGTCGACCACGGCGATGTCGGGCCGGTCGGCGGCCACGGCGGCGAGCAACTGCTCGCCGTTCTCGACCGCCGCCGTGACCTTCATGCCGTTGGCCTCCAACAACCGGGTCAGCCCGTCCCGGAGGAGGAAGAGGTCTTCGGCGATGACAACGCGCACGGGATCTCCAGGTTCACGATGGTCGGACCACCGGACGGACTGCTGATCGCGAGCACCCCGTCGAAGGCGGCCAATCGGCGTTCGGTACCGCTGAGGCCGGTTCCCCGGGACGGTTCGGCGCCTCCGCGCCCGTCGTCGGTGACCGATATCCGCAGCAGCCCGTCACTGTGCCCTATCTCGATCCATACGTGCGAGGCCTCGGCGTGTTTCACCACGTTGGCCAGGAGTTCGCTCACCGCGAAGTAGGCGGCCGACTCCACCGGAGCCGGGGCCCGGCCGGGCAGGCCGCCGGTGAAGGTGACCGGCAGCGGCAGGTCCAGTGCGGTCGCCTCGATCGCGTCGGCCAGGCCGCGGTCGGCCAGCACCGGTGGGTGGATGCCCCGGACCAGGTCCCGCAGCTCGCCCAGCGCCTTCACTGAGGACGTCCGGGCCTCGGCCAGCAGCGGCCCGAGGGCGTCCGGGTCGTGCTTCACCTGCTCGGCGACGGTCAGCAGCATGCCCAGCGCCACCAGCCGGGCCTGCGCCCCGTCGTGGAGGTCCCGTTCGATCCTGCGCAGTTCGGCGGCCCCGGCGTCGATGGTGTCCGCCCTGGTGCGCGCCAGGTGGCTTACCTGGCGGGTGAGTTCGGCCCGCCGGGAGGGTCCGAGCAGGGACCGGGCGGCCCTCTCGTGGATCCGCAGGACGGGCGGGGCGGCCCACAGGAGGGCGAACGGGGCCGCCCAGACGCCCGCACCGTAGACGAGGAACAGCGGGAAGAGCAGTCCGTTCCGGCCGAAGATCTCCAGGGCGATCGGGGTCAGCAGCACGACCGCGGCGGTGAACAGCACGGCGAGGCCGGTGAGGAGCGCCCAGGCGAGGTCCCGCCAGGTCGCCGGGTCGGCCAGCCAGCCGCCGGACCGCAATCGCTGCCAGGGGCCGGAATCGCCGCCCGGGCGGCGGTACGGCACCGGGACCGGCCGCCCGCTCCAACGGTCGACGACGCGCCGGGTCTCGGTCGCGATCCAGCGTGCGCCGAACAGGCCGAACACCAGCAGCGTGGGCGCCAGCCAGAGTGAGACCGACCGGCTTCCGGGGGCCGCGCCGCCGTACAGGTGGGCCGCCGTCACGGCGAGCGCGCCCGGGGCGAACAGCGCGGCCCCGACCGCCCGGCCGCCGCCCCCGGTGGCCCAGCAGAGCGCCCAGAGGGCGACCGGCGCCATCGGTACGAGCAGGATCAGCGCCCCGCCGGGCGAGTGGAACGGCCGGGACTCGTCGGGGCCGAACAGCGCGGAGGCCAGCAGGATCGGCCCGGCCAGCAGCGAGACCAGCCCCGTCACGGCCAGCGTCGCCACGTACCAGGCGCGCACGCCGTCCACACAGGCCCGGCCCACCCGCCGGGCCACCTTGCCGATCACTCCGGCCCCCATGTCGCACCCCCTTCGTCCTGAGCCCCCTCGGGCTCGAAGCCTTGGCACCGGAGCCCCGCGGGCCTCGGTTCCGATCTTTCGCTGGTCAGTCTGCCCCGCCCCGAGACCCGGTGCTCTAGGCCTGAACACCCAGTTCGAGGTGTATCTGGATACACCCCCAGGACGCCGCTTAGACGGCTGCCCGCACCGAGCCGCGGATTCGTAGCGTGATGTTCCGTCAGCCGGTCCGGGTCCCCCGGTGCCGGACCCCGAACCGTGGAGGGCCCGTGAACGCGCCGATCATCAGGATCCGCGGCGTCAGCAAGACGTACGACCGATCCGACAGCGCCCGTCCCGCCCTGGCCGGGCTCGACCTGGAGGTGCGGGCCGGCGAGGCGCTGGCCGTGCTCGGCCGCTCGGGCAGCGGCAAGTCCACTCTGCTGAACCTGATCGCCGGCCTCGACCGCCCGAGCGAGGGCGGCGTCGAGGTGGACGGCGTGGCCGTCCACGAACTCGGCGAGGCCGCGCTGGCCGAGTACCGGCGGACCAGGATCGGCATGGTGTTCCAGTTCTTCAACCTGCTGGACGACCTGAACGTGGAGGACAACGTGCTGCTCCCGGCCCAACTGGCCGGGATGCGGCGGGAGCAGGCCAGGGCGCGGGCCGGGGAACTGCTCGAACGGCTCGGGGTGGCCCGGCACGCCAAGGCCTTCCCCGGCCGGCTCTCCGGCGGCGAACGGCAGCGGGTCGCGGTGGCCCGGGCGCTGATGAACCGCCCGCCGCTGCTGCTGGCCGACGAGCCGACCGGGGCGCTGGACACCGCCTCCGCCGCCGACGTCCGCGACCTGCTCCGCGGGCTCAACGCGGAGGGCCAGACGATCCTGCTGGTCACCCATGACAACGCGCTCGCCGAAGCCTGCGCCGACCGGACGATCGAACTGCTCGACGGCCGTCTGGTCCGGGACACGGCGTCGGCGTCGGCGCCGGGGGGCCGGAGCGGGGTGGCCCTCTAATGAGCGCGATGAGCAAGGTGGTTCGGGCCGGGGTCGGCCGCAAGCGGGTGCAGACCCTGGTCATGGTGCTCACCACGATGATGTCGGTGACGGCCTGCATCCTCGCCCTCGGGCTGCTGGTCGCCGCCCGGGGCCCGTACGAGCGCTCCTTCGCCGACCAGCACGGTGCGCACCTCAACGTGGTGTACGACCAGGCCAAGGTGGGCCCCGCCCAACTCGCCGCGGCTGCGCACGCGCCCGGTGTGACGGCCTCGGGCGGCCCCCTCCCGGCCGTGACCGTCCAGCCGCGCTCCGGCCCGGGCACCGAGATTCCGCCGGCCGGCAGCCTGCTGCCATCGATGACGCTGGTCGGCCGCGCCCAGAACGGCCCGATGGACGACCTGCAGATCACCAGGGGCCGCTGGATCGCGGGCCCCGGTGAGGTGGTGTTCCTGGACGGGCACTCGCCGCTGGCCGTCGGCGGCAGCATGGAGTTCCCCGAGCTGCCCGGGCATCCGACGCTCAAGGTCGTCGGCCTGGCCGCCTCCGTCTCCTGGAGCGCGGACGGCTGGGTCGCCCCCGAGCAGGTGGCCGGTCTGACCGCGCCGGGCGCGACGCCCGCCGCCCAGTACCTCTACCGCTTCGCCCACGCCGGCAGCGACGCCGAGATGGAGGCCGACCACGCGGCGATCGCCGCCGCCGTGCCGAACGGCGCGATCACCAAGGCGACCACCTACCGGCCCGCCCAGGCGGAGGCCAACCGCACGGCCTCGACCTTCGTCCCGTTCGTCACGGCCTTCGGGGTGCTCGGCCTGGCCATGTCGGTGTTGATCATCGGGGTCGTGGTCAGCGGTGCTGTGAGCGCCGCCACCCGGCGGATCGGCATCCTCAAGTCCCTGGGCTTCACTCCGTCCCAGGTGGCGCGCGCCTACGTCGGCCAGGCGCTGATCCCCGCCGGGATCGGCACCGCGCTGGGCGTGTTCGGGGGCAACCTGCTGTCCGTACCCGTGCTCGGGATTGCCCACAAGGCGCTGCGTGGCGGTCTGCTCGGCATCCCGCCCTGGGTGGACGTGGTGGTCGCGGCGGCGGCCCTGGGCGCGGTGGTCGGCACGGCGCTGGTTCCGGCGTTGCGGGCCGGACGGCTGCGCACGGTGGAGGCCCTCGCGGTCGGCCGGACGGCGCCAGGCGCCAAGCGGGCGGCCGCCGGGGCGGTGGCGAGCCGAGCCGGAGTGGTGGGCGTGCTGTCCCGGGCGCAGAACCTGATCGGCCGACTGCCGGGGCCGCGCGCACTCAGCCTCGGACTGGCGTCCCCGCTGAACCGGCCGGGCCGCTCGGCCACCACCGCCGCCGCGGTGGTGCTCGGAACGGTCGGGGTCACCCTGTGCGTCGGTCTGACGCTCTCCCTGAGCTCCCTCCAGGACGGGCTGACGGCCGACCGCGCGGGCAAGGTGATGGTCCAGGCTCCGTTCGACGGCGCCAAGCCCGTCGACCACGTGGACGAGGCGGCCGTGGTGGGGGCGATCGAGTCCCGCCCGGGCACCAGGGCCTGGTACAGCAGTGTGCCGGCCGAGGCCACCGTGGTCGGGAACACCGGACGCTCCGAGGTGGTCGCATTCGCCGGCGACGCCTCCTGGAGCGGTTTCCAACTGGTCTCGGGCCGCTGGTTCCACGGCCGCGGTGAGGCGACGGTCGGCGCGGCCTTCCTGCGGGCCAATCAGAAGAAGGTCGGTGACAGCGTCACCCTCACCGACCACGGGCGCGACACCCTGGTGAAGATCGTCGGCGAGGTCGTGACCACCGAGGACGTGGTGTTCCTCGATCGGTCCTCGCTGGAGCCGCTCGGCGGCGGGATCCACACCGAGGCGCTCTCCTTCCACATCGACCTGACCCCTGGCACCGATGTGAAGGCCTACGCGGACGGGTTGGACGCGGCCGTCTCGCCGATGGGGCTGAGCGCCGACCCGGGGGAGGAGCACGTCAACATCGTGATGCTGGCGATGAACACCCTGGCGGGCACGCTCACTCTGCTGCTCTCCGCGGTGGCGGGGCTCGGGGTGCTCAACACGGTGCTGCTGGACACCCGGGAACGGGTGCACGACCTCGGGGTGCTCAAGGCGCTCGGGATGTCGCCCCGGCAGACCATCGGCATGGTGCTCACCTCGGTCTGCGGCAGCGGACTGCTGGCCGGACTGGTCGGGGTTCCGATCGGGGTCGCGGTGCACCACCTGGTGATGCCCGCGATGGCCCGCGCCGCCGGGATCGAGGTGCCGGACGTGGACCTCGCCGTGTTCGCCCCATCGGTCGTGGGACCGCTGATACTCGGCGGCCTGGTGCTGGCCCTGGCCGGGGCCCTGCTACCCGCCACCTGGGCCGCCCGCACCCGGACGGTCACCGCGCTGCGGACCGAGTGACGGTACGGGCGCCGGGGACGGTGGCCAGGGCAGCGACGGCACGGACAATCCCGGACGGTGGCGGCGGCGGCGACGGCGGGGGAGCGGCGACGGCGGGGGAACGGTGCCGGTCACCCGGTGGGCTGACCACCGGGTGACCGGACAGAGGCCGGGCCGCTTCCTCCGGGCCCGTGCATCCGGGCCCGTACCGTCCCCGGACCCACTTCCCGGCCCCGGTGCCCGCAAGCCGCCCCCCCGGGCCGCCCGGCTCAGGGGAGCCGGGCCGCCGCGTACGCCTCCATGGCGGCGCGCTGGTAGGCGGCCAGCCCCGGGGTGATGGCCTCGTACGCGGCGCTCCACTGCTCGTTCTCCGTACAGGAGCGCGCGATGGCGAGGTACTCCGCCACCGGGACCGTCCGGAGCCCGCTGAGCAGCTGGTACTCCTCGTCGATCATGCGCTGAGTGGGCTCGGCGTCGGCCGGGTGGCCGGCCGCCAGCAGCTCCGCCAGCTGGACCATCCGCGCGGTCCGCTCGCGCTGGCCGGCCTCGATCTCGGTCGGGGTCATCGCGGCGGTCACGCGCCGTGCCGCCTCGGCGTGCTCGGGGAAGTCGCGCAGGCTGGCATCGACATCGGCGGGCTGGATCCCCTCGAAGAGGTTCTCGGGTCGGTTGATGCTGGTCATGGGCGTGCCATCCTTCCGGGAGAGCTCCAGGTCGGCGATCGTGCGCGAGACGGTGGTGGCCAGGGCGTCGAGCCGGTCGCGCTCGGCGACCAGTCGGCGGTAGTGGCTCCGTAGGGACTCCAGTTCGTCCACCTGGGCGCCGATGATCCGGGCGATCTCGGCCAGCCCCACGCCCAGTGCCCGCAGGACGAGAACCTGCTGCAGCTGCAGCAACTGCCTCTCCTCGTAGTAGCGGTGGCCGTTGGAGCCGATCCAGGCCGGAGGCAGCAGTCCGATCTCGTCGTAGTGCCGCAGGGTCCGGGCGGTCACGCCCGACATCCGGGCGACTGCCGCGATCGGCCAGGCCATTGCCGTCTCCTCGCTCAAGTCGTGCGCTTCCAGGCGCTCGATCCCACGTCCCTCGACGTGCACGTTCGCTCGGACCGGGGCCGGTTCCTCCGGCCCTGGTCACGACCGTAGGGCCTGCCGCTGCGGCAGCTTCAAGCCCACCGCAGCGCCGAGCCGGTCACGGCGCTGTCCCTTGCCGCCCTCGCCTCCGCTGCCGCCCCCATGCTCGCCCCCGGTCCCGCTCCCGCTCCCGCCCCCGGTCCCACTCCCGGCCCCGGCGGCCGAGCGGAGCGCCTCCACCATGGCCCCGAGTACCGGCTGCCCCAGGGCCCCCTCCCGCACGGCGGCGTGCAGCGCACGGACCGGCTCCGGGCCGCGAACCCGGTGCACCGTGACACCGGGGTGTCGCTGGGTCAGGCCCAGTTCGGGGAGCAGCGACACCCCCAGCCCCGCCGCGACGAAGCCCTGCGCGGTCAGGTAGTCCGCGCCGTCCACCGCCACCACTGGACGGAACCCGGCCGCATCGCAGGCGTCGTGCACCAGACTCCGGCAGGGCCCGGGCGGTTCGGCGCCCACCCACGGCTCGTCGGCCAGCTCGGCCAGGTCCAGGATGCGCCGCGCGGCCAGCCGGTGCCCCCGGGGCAGCACGGCGCGGTACGGATCGTCGTGCAGGTGCACCAGCCGCAGGCCGGCCGGGGCCTCGTCGGACCAGAACACCACGGCCAGGTCGGCCCGGCCGTCCCGCACCTCGGTGAGCTGGTCCGTCGGTTCGGTCAGGCCCAGGTCGAGCCGCACGCCCGGGTACTCCCGGCGGAAGGCGGCCACGGCCGGGGCCACCAGGGTGGACCCGGCCGTGGCGAAGTAACGGACGGTCAGGCTGCCGCTGCGCCCGGCTCGCAGGTCGGCCAGCGCCGCACCCGCCTCCGCGACCTGCCGGTCGATGGCCGCGGCGTGCCCGGCGAGCAGCAGCCCGGCTGCGGTCGGCCGTACGCCCCGCCCGGTCCGCTCCAGCAGGGCCGTCCCCGTCTCCCGCTCCAGCGTGGTCACCTGCTGGCTGACGGCGGACGGGGTGTAGCCGAGCGCGGCGGCGGCAGCGCTCACCGAGCCGTGGTCGACCACGGCTCGCAGCACCTGCATCCGGCGGACGTCTAGCGAGACGGCATTCATGTAGCTCAGCTTAAACATTCTGAAGAACTTTTCGCTTGTGCTACTTGATCGCTCCGCGCGATCGTCGTCCGGAACCTCCCACCATCTATCGGAAGGCACCCCGTGCTGCGGATGGCCGTCCTCGCCCTGTTCTGGGGCTCGGGCTTCCTCTGGATCAGGATCGCGCTGCAACACGGGTTCACCCCGGTGCAGATCACCGTGCTGCGCGCCGCCCTCGGCGCCGCCGTCCTGCTGCTGCTCGCCCGCTCCGCCCGGCAACGCCTCCCACGTGGCGCCGCTCTCTGGCGGAGGCTCGCCGTGGCCGCGTTCTTCTGCAACGCCCTGCCGTTCCTGCTCACCGCGTACGGCGAACGCAGCGTCGGCTCCGGCACGGCCGGGGTGCTGCACGCGACCACCCCGCTCTGGTCGTTGCTGATCGGCCTCACCCTCGGCGCCGACCGCGCCGACCGCGCCGCCGGCCCCGACCGCGCCGTCAGCGCCGACCCATCGGTCCGTACCGGCCCCCACGGCCCGCGCACCCCGCGGCGCCTCATCGGACTGCTGCTCGGCTTCGCCGGAGTGCTGCTGATCCTCGCCCCCTGGCGCGAGAGCGGCGGCATCAGCGCCCCCGGGGTGCTCGCCCTGCTGGGTGCGGCCGCGAGCTACGCGGTCGCCTTCGCCTACATGGCCCGGGCGCTCGCCGGGACGGGCACCGCCCCGCTCGCCCTCTCCGCCGCCCAGCTCGCCGCCGCCGCCGGACTGAGCACGGTCGCCCTGCCCGCAGGCGGCCCGCTGAACCCGTTCGGCGGCTCCGGCGGCGCCGACCCGCTCGGCCTGGCCGCCGTCACCGTCCTCGGCGTCGCCTGCACCGGGCTCACCTTCCACCTCAACTACCGCCTGATCGCCACCGAGGGCCCCACCAGTGCCGCCACCGTCGGCTACCTGCTGCCCGTCGTCTCCACCGCGCTCGGCGTGCTGGTCCTCGGCGAGCAGCTGACCGTACGGGCGGTCGCCGGGACGGCCGTCGTCCTCGCCGGAGTGTTCCTGGTGAAGCACAGGCCGCAGCCCCGCACCGCCGTCCCGCTGCTCACGGACTGAAACGGACCATGCGCCCCGACTCCCTCTGGCGGATCCCCGACTTCCGCGTCCTCTTCGCCGCGACCGCCTTCACCCAACTCGGCACCAACGTCGGCTACGTCGCGGTCCCCCTGGTGGCCGTCGCCGCGCTCGACGCCGGCCCGGGACAGGCCGGCCTGCTCGCCGCCCTGAGCACCCTCGCCTTCCTGCTCATCGGTCTGCCCGCCGGTGCCTGGGTCGACCGGATGCGCCACCGCCGCGTCATGGTCGTCGCCGACCTGGTGAAGGCCGCGCTCTACGCTTCCGTCCCGCTCGCCTGGTGGTTCGGCGGGCTCAGCCTCGGGCAGCTGTACGCGGTCGCGTTGCTCTCCGGCGGCGCCACGGTGTTCTTCGACGTCGGCGCGCAGAGCGTGCTGCCCGGGCTGGTCGGCCGGAAGCACCTGGTGGACGCGAACGCCGCGGTGGTCGGCCTGATGGCGGTAGGCAACGTCGCCGGACGCGGCGTGGGCGGGATGCTGGTCCAACTGCTCACCGCACCACTGACGGTCGCCGTGACCGCACTCAGCCACCTCGGCTCGGCCCTACAACTGACCGCGCTGCGCCGTACCCCTGCCCCCGCGACCCCTGCCCCCGCGACCTCCGCGTCCCCCGCCACAGGCCCCGCGTCCCCCGCCACAGGCCCCGCCCCCGGCCTCGGGGCGCAGATCGCCGAGGGCCTGCGGCACGTCCTCGGCGCCCCGGAGCTGCGCGCGCTGGCCGTCACCGCCGCCCTCACCAACCTCGGATCGCAGCTGGTCAACACCCTCCTCCCGGTCCTCTTCATACGGGAACTGCACCTTCCCGCAGGCGCGTTGGGCCTGTTCTGGGCGGTCGGCGGGGTCGGCATCCTGCTCGGCTCCCGCTGCGCCCGCCCGATCGCCGCCCGGCTCGGCCACGGCCGCACCCTCGCGCTGGCGGGCCCGTGCCTGGCGCCCGCCGGACTGCTGGTGCCGCTGATCGGCGGCGGGCCGTGGCTGTTCCTGGCCGGAGCGGGCTGGCTGCTGGTCTCGCTGAAGACCGGCATGGACAACGTGCTCGGGGTGAGCCTGCGCCAGCGGATGACCCCGGATCCGCTGCTCGGCCGGATGAACGCCACGTTCCGGTTCCTGCTCTTCGGCGCGCTCGCGGTCGGCTCCGCGATCTCCGGGCTGCTCGGCGAACTCCTCGGGCCGCACACCACGCTCTGGCTCGGCGGGGCGGTGCTCGCCACCGCCTTCCTGCCGGTCTACCTCTCCCCGCTCCGCACCCGAACCCGCACCCGCACCCGAACCCGCACCCGCACCGACCGCCCGAACCGCCGACGGGGGCGGGCGCGGCTACCAGCCCGGACCGGCGCCGTGCCCCGGTTGCCGGTCCAGTCCCGGGTTCGCGCGTGGACGGAGGGCGCGCACCAGCGAGGTGACCGCCCAGACCACCACGGTCAGCAGCACGTAGAACAGCAGTAGCGCCCAGAACGGCGTGGTGGACAGGCTCCGGTGCTCGAACCGGCACCAGGCGTCCGGCGGCAGCCAGGACGCGCCCGTCTCCAGCAGTCGCCCGCCGCCCGAGACCAGGCCGCGCTCGCAGCGGTCCCCGTAGTCCTGCGACCGTACGTACAGCAGGGCGTACAGCGCGCCCGCCGAGGCGAGGGACAGCGCGGCGCCGATGCCGAGGAGCACCGTCCGCCTTCGCCCGGTCGCCGCCGTACGGATGGTCGTCACCGGGGCAGCGTACCGGCGCAAAGACCCCGGCCGGGCCGCATCCCGCAGCCCGCCGGCTCACCCGAGCAGCCCGCCCAGGTGCCCGTCCTCGGCGAGCAGTCGCCAGGAGCGGCCCGGCGAGGCGAAGGCCTCCGGGTCGACGCCCTCGACCAGCCGGTCCACCACGGTGCTCAGCAACGACTGCGGATCGAACACCGCCCAGGTGTCCCGGCTCGGGCCGTGCTCCCAGCGCTCCCACTCGGCGCGCAGCCGTTCGTACGTCCACAGGGCGTAGAGCAGGGCGGAGAGGTCGCGGTTGAGGTAGGCCTCGGGCTGGCCGTCGTCGTACCAGTCCGGCAGTTCGAGCCGGCCGGTGGCGCCGTCCAGGGCGATCGTGAGGTCGGTCGGCCAGTCTCCCAGGGCGAGGAAGTCCCGTTGGTACGGGCGCTCCTCCTCGCCGTCGAAGTACTCGGGGTACGCCTGCGCCATGGTGACCAGCGGTTCCGCGCACGCCCCGAACATCGCCCCGCCGAGCGGCAGCCCGACTTCGGTGAGCAGCCGCCGGGTCGGCTCGTGCGCCAGGGCGGCGGGCAGTCCCTCCGGCCGGAACCGGTGCACCAGGCCCGCGCCGCCGTCCTCGTCGGTGAGCGCCGCGAGCTCGGCCACCAGCTCCGGGCCGACCTCGTACGCGGGCCCGTCCGGCCCGCCGGGCAGCGCACCCCAGCCCAGCGCCCGCACCAGCAGTGCCGTCCCCCAGTGCGCGGGCGGGGTGTCGTACCCGAACAGCCGGGGGTCGATCTCCCGCAGCCGCCGCTCGGCCCCGGTCATCACCTCGGCCACCACGGTGGGCCCGCGCCGCCCGTCCAGCGCCTCCGGCCGCCGGGCCGCCGCGCCCACCGCCTCGATCTCCCGGACCAGCGCGGACAGCGCGGCCAGGTCGGAGGCCAGCCGGTCCCGCCGGGGGCCGCCGTTGCCCAGGTACACCTCGCCGGTGGTCCCGTCCAGCAGCACCAGGTCGCCGACGGCGGCGAAGGGGGTGCAGTAGTCCGTCTCCCCGAGGATGAACAGCCGGTCCGCCCCGGCGGTCGGGAAGGCCCTCAGCGGTCCGCCGTCGAGCGCCCCGAAGTCCAGGAACGCCCCGGCCACGGGCAGCCCCTCCCGCACCAGGAACTCCCGGCTCCCCTCGTGCACCACCCCGCCCGGCACCCCGGACACCCGCACACACCCCACGCGCCCCACCCTTCCCCGTTCCGCCCCTGACCACCCGACCCTAGCGGGCCGACCCGACACCGCCACGGCGGGTTTCGTCGGCCCCTGCCGACCGCCCCAACGGCAGGCAGCGTCCCTCGTCCACGAGCCGCAGCGCCCCGCCCAGATCGATCACGAAGGTGAACGGCTCGACGAGCTCCGCCGCCGTCCGTTCGGCCGCCCAAGCGATGAACTCGCCTGCCCTGCGCACGGGTTGACCGACCCGACCGCCCCGATCACTCCGAACGGCCCGACCACTCAGACCGCCACGGCTGCCGTCCGCCGCCAACTCCCTTGGCTCCGGCGGCCCCACGTACCGGTAAGCGCGCCCGAAGCCGGTCGCGACCTCCGTCGCGACGCCCCGCTCACCAAGTCGCACCTGCCACCGCGCCATCTCGACGGCCGTCCCGGCCAGCCCGAACTGACGCAGCTCCTCCAGCAGTTCACGCGCGGAAGGCAGCGGAAGCCCGGCTTCGTCCCGCAGTACCCGCAGCCCGCGCACCGGACGGCCGCCCAGGCCCCCGGCTCCACGCCCGTCATGCCCGCCGTCCCGACGTCATCACTGTCAGGCGAGCCCGCCGGCCTGTCGGGCGGCCTGCTCGACGCGGTCGTGGTGGGCCTGCCACCAGGCGGTGTCGCCGGGGGCCGTGTTGGGGCCGTCGGAGCGCTGGCCGGTGGCGCCGTCGATGAGCTCGCGGACCAGGTCGGCGTGGCCGACGTGCCGGTGGGTCTCGGCGATCACGTGGACGAGCACCCGGTGCAGGGTCTGCCTCGGGCGGCTGCCGAAGGGGAGTTGGCCGATCGCGTCCAGCGGAAGCTCCGCGATGGTGGCGTCCGAGTGCGCCCAGACCCGGCGGTAGCGGCCGAGGATCTCCTCGGTGCTCTCGTCCGCCCGGGCCCACAGGTCCGCGTTCGGTTCGGCGGTGCCGATGATCCACAGCGGGGTCGCTTCGGGGAGGGGGAAGGGGCGCCCGAAGGCCTCGCCGAGGTAGAGCGCCTCGGCGCCGGTGACGTGCTTGACCAGCCCCAGCAGGTTGGTCCCGGTGGGGGTGAGCGGCCGCCGGAGGTCGTACTCGGAGAGACCGTCCAGCTTCCACATCAGGGCGTCGCGGGCGTCCTGGACGTAGATCCGCAGGTCGTTCTTGCCGTCGTTCACCGTCATGGGATCAGTCTCTCGACCACCGGGAGCCTGTCCACCGGTTTCTCACCTGATGGGCGGTCACCGAAGGACGGCCCACGCCCACGGCCCGGTGACCGGCAGCGCCCACACCGCGCTCGCCCCGAACTGGTCGGTACGACTCGGCCGACTCACAGGCCTCCGGGTGTCCGCACGCAGCGGCCCGATACGCACCGCCGTGAACGGCGACCGCGTCCACCTCACCGGGAACGCCGGTGGCCGGGATCCAGTGAGAACGCGCAGCCTTCGCCGGGGCGGGGCAACGGAGCGTGACGGGTCGGGGTGCTCTGGCGGACTTGAATCTTTACGAACGGATGTTCGATCCTGGGGCTGTGCCCGTTTTCGAATCTGTTTTCGAATCTGCCGCCGAGCAGCCCGAACGCCCCGCGCTGCGGCCGGTGGCACTGGCGGCTGCCGCGCCGCTGACGGCTGTCGTGCCCGAGGACGGGCAGGCGGCGCCGGGGCGCGGGCTGGTACCGGTGGCGCCCGCGCTGCGGGAGGTGCTGCCGGACGGCGGACTGCGGCGGGGGACGGTGGTGTCGGTGGCGGGCGGGGACGCCGGGCTGCTGCTGGCCCTGGCCGCCGGGGTGCGGGAGACCGAGGGCGGCTGGGCGGCGGCGGTCGGTCTGCCGGACCTTGGGCTCGCCGCCGCCGAGGGGTACGGGCTGGACCTGCGCCGCCTGCTGGTCGCGGACGACCCGGGATCGCACTGGCCCGAGGTGGTGTCGGTGCTGGCCGGGGCGGTCGAACTGATCATGCTGCGCCCGGACGGGCCGGTGCCCCCGAAGCTGGCCACCCGGCTGGCCGCGGTGCTGTGGCGCAGCGGCTGCGTGCTGCTGGTGGCCGGGCCGTGGCCGGGTGCGGTGCTGCGGCTGGGAGTGCGGTCCGGGCGCTGGTTCGGGCTGGGGGACGGCTACGGACAGCTCGCCGGGCGGCAGGTGGAGGTGGTGGCCGAGGGGCGCGGGGCGGCGGTGCGCGGCCGGACGGCCCGGCTCTGGCTGCCGGACGAGCACGGCGCGGTGCGCCCGGTCCGGGAGCAGCCACAGCCCATGGCGGAGCCGGTGGAACCACTCGTGGCGGCGGTGGTCTGACATGTCGACGAGGCCCAGCGGTGAAAGAACCCCCCGGGTGCTGGTGGTCTGGTGCCCGGACTGGCCGGTGGTGGCCGTCACCGGTGACGACCCGGTGGCAGTGACCGAGGGCGGCCGGATCCTCGCCTGCTCGGCGGGCGCCCGGGCGGCCGGGGTGCGGCAGGGGCAGCGGCTCAAGCTGGCCCAGCGGCTCTGCCCGGAGCTGGAACTGCGCGACCGCGACCCGGAGGCGGAGGCCCGCCGCTTCGAGCCGGTGGTCGCGGCGGTGGAGGCGTTCACGCCCCGGGTGGAGGTGATCCGCCCGGGCCTGTGCGCCATTCCGGTGAAGGGCCCGGGCCGCTACTTCGGCGGCGAGGAAGCGCTGGCGGCCCTGGTCGGCGCGGCGGTGACGGAGGCCCTCGAACGGCCGCCCGTCCCGGACGCGGTCCCCGGCGCGGTGACGGTGCCCGGGACCGAAACCGGGAACGACCCGGACTCCGCACCCGCACCCGGGGCCGCACCCGGGGCCGCCCCCGCACCCGGACCCGAATCCGAAGCCGTACCGGCGTCACCCCGAACCACCCCCCACGCCCAGATCGGCGTGGCCGACGGCCTGTTCGCCGCCGTCCTCGCCGCCCGCGCCGGGGTGCTGGTCCCCGCCGGCCGTACGGCGGAGTTCCTCGCCCCGTACCCGGTGGGCGCGCTGGGCGACGAGGCGTTGGCGGAACTGCTCGGGCGGCTCGGCCTGCCCACCGTCGGAGCCTTCGCCGCGCTGCCGCCCGAGTCCGTCGCGGACCGCTTCGGCCCGGCCGGGACGGTCGCGCACCGGCTGGCCCGGGGCCTGCAGCCGCGCCCGCTGGTGCCGCGCGGCGAGGAGCCGGACCTCGCCGTCGAGCAGCGCTTCGACCCGCCGGAGCCGCTGACCGAGCCGCTGGTGTTCGTCGCCCGCACGTTGGCCGAGCAGCTGCACCAGCGGTTGGCCGGGGCCGGGCTGACCTGCCGACGGGTGGCCGTCGAGGTGGCCTGCGCGGACGGTCGGACGGCCTCGCGGCTGTGGCGGCACGAGGGCCGGCTGTCCGCGACGGCGCTGGCCGAACGGGTCCGCTGGCAGCTCCAGGCCTGGCAGGGCATGGGCACCTTCACCGGAGGCCAGGGCGGCCAGGGCGACCGTGACGACCGGGGCGACCGTGGCGACCAAGCGGGCTTCACCCTGCTCCGCCTGGCCCCCGACGGCCTCTCCCCGGACCAGGGCCGCCAGCTCGCCCTGTGGGGCCAGGCCGTCGCGGACGACCGGGTGGAGCGCGCGGTGGCCCGGGTACAGGCGGTGCTCGGGCACGCCGGGCTGCGCCGGATCGAGCCGGCCGGCGGGCGCGGCCCGGGCGAGCAGCAGGTCAGGGTGCCGTGGGGCGAGCCGTACGAGGCGGCGACCCCGGCCGACGCGCCCTGGCCGGGGCGGCTGGCGGAGCGGTCGGCGGATCTCTGGCCGGCCGTGGTGCTGCGCGAGCCGGCGCCCATACGGGTGCTGGACGAGGGTGGGCGCCCGGTCACGGTGGACGGTCGGGCGGGGGTGTCGGGTCGGCCGGCCCTGGTCGTGGTCCGGGGCCGGGAGGAACGGGTGGCGGGCTGGACGGGGCCATGGCCGGCGGTCGAGTACTGGTGGGACCAGTCGCTCGCCCGCCGCCGGGCGCGGTTCCAGATGGTGGTGGACGGCGGCCGGGCACTGCTGCTCACCGTGGAGGGGGGCGCGTGGTACCTGGAGGCCGGCTACGACTAGGGCCTGTCCGGCAGGATCCGCCGGCCAGGCCCTGGCGGCCCGGGAACCCGCGGCAGGGGGGAGCAGGACGAGCACGAGAACGAGAACGACGAAGGCAACCCCCGATGGGCTTCACCAGTCACCCCACCCTCCCGTGGAGCGAGCTGCACCGCCGGATGACCGGCGCCGCGCCGGACCGCACGGTCGTCCCGCTGCGCCGCCCCGTCGAGGAACCGCGTCCCGTCGATGAACTCCCCGCCGACAGGGCCGAGGGCGCCGAACCCAGGGCCGAGGGCGCCGAACCCTGGGCCGAACTGCACGTCCACTCCGCCTTCAGCTTCCTGGACGGCGCCAGCGACCCGGAGGACCTGGTCGCCGAGGCGGCCCGGCTGGGCGTGGAGACCCTGGCGATCACCGACCACGACGGCCTCTACGGCGCCGTCCGCCTCGCCGGGGCGGCCCGGGGGACGGGCGTGGCCACCGCCTTCGGCGCCGAACTGACGATCAGCCGCGAAGGCGACACCGGACGCGGCCCCGGACGCGGCCGCGAACACGGCACCGAACACCTGCTGGTCCTCGCCCGCGACCCGGCCGGCTACCGCCGCCTCTCCGCCGCGATCGCCGCCGCCCAGCTGGCCGGCGGCGCCAAGGGCCGTCCGGCGTACGACCTCGCCACGCTGGCCGGGGCGCACGACGGCCACTGGGCGGTGCTCACCGGCTGCCGGCTCGGCCGGGTCCCGGCCGCGCTGCCCGACCGGGACGAGGCGGAGCGGCGACTGCGCGCCCTCACCGAGGCGTTCGGCCGCGAGAACGTCCACGTCGAGCTGATCGACCAGTGGCTGCCCGGCGACGACCGCCGCAACGACGCCCTCGCCGCGCTCGCCGCCGAACTGCGGCTGCCCGTCGTCGCCTCCACCAACGCCCACCACGCCGGCCCCGCCCAGGGCCGCCTCGCGCAGAGCCTGGCCGCCCTGCACGAGCGCCGCACCCTCCAGGAGGCGGCCGGCTGGACGCGGGCGGCCGGCACCGCGCACCTGCGCTCGGGCCGCGAGATGGCCGCCCGACTGGCCCGCTTCCCCGGCGTGCAGCGGGCCACCGCCGAACTCGGCCGGGCCTGTGCCTTCGACTTCGCCAAGCTGGACCCGGAACTGCCCGGCTACCCCGTTCCCGAGGGCGAGACCGAGATCGGCCACCTGCGCGCCCTGGTCGCGGCCGGCGGCCCGGCCCGCTTCGGCCCCGGCAACGCCGCCGCACGCCGCCAGCTCGGCAAGGAGCTGGACGTGATCGAGGACCTCGACCTGGCCGGCTACTTCCTGATCGTGCACGACATCGTGGACTTCTGCCGGAGCCAGGACATCTGGTGCCAGGGCCGCGGCTCGGCCGCCAACTCGGCGGTCTGCTACGCGCTCGGGATCACCGCCGTCGACCCCATCCACTACAAGCTGCTGTTCGAACGCTTCCTCTCCACCGCCCGGGACGGCCCGCCCGACATCGACCTGGACATCGAGAACCGCCGCCGCGAGGAGGTCATCCAGTACGTCTACCGCCGCTACGGGCGCGAGCACGCCGCCCAGGTCGCCAACGTGATCACCTACCGGCCCCGGCTGGCGATCCGCGACGCCGCCCGGGTGCTCGGCTACCCGCAGGGCCAGGTGGACGCCTTCAGCCGGCAGACCGACTTCCGCTCCGCCCCCGGCGCGGACGCCGTCATCCCCGCCGACGTGCTCTCGCTCGCCACCCAACTCCACGGCCTGCCACGCCATCTGGGCATCCACTCGGGCGGCATGGTGCTCACCAAGGAGCCGATCGGGGAGATCTGCCCGACCGAGTGGGCCCGGATGCCCGGGCGTTCCGTGCTGCAGTGGGACAAGGAGTCGATCGCCGGCGCCGGACTGGTGAAGATCGACCTGCTGGGCCTCGGCATGCTCGCCGCGCTGCACGACGCCTGCGACCTGGTCGCCGAACACCACGGCCTGCGCTACGACCTGGCCACCATCCCGGACGACGACAAGGGCGTGTACGCGATGCTGCGCCGGGCCGACACCGTCGGGGTGTTCCAGGTCGAGTCCCGGGCGCAGATGGCCACCCTGCCCCGGCTCAAGCCCGACCACTTCTACGACCTGGTGGTCGAGGTCGCACTGATCCGGCCCGGCCCGATCCAGGGCGGCTCCGTCCACCCGTACCTGCGCCGCCGCGCCGGGACGGAGCCGCCCGGCTGCCCCCACCCGCTGATGGAGAACGCCCTCGGCAAGACCCTCGGGGTGCCGCTGTTCCAGGAGCAGATGATGCAACTCGCCATCGACTGCGCCGGGTTCACCCCGTCCGAGGCCGACCGGCTGCGCCAGGCGATGGGCGCCAAGCGCTCGCGCGAGCGGGTCGCCAGGCTGCGCGAGCGGCTGCTCGCCGGGATGGCCGAGCGCGGCATCCCGCCCGAGGTGGCCGAGGACGTCTACGGCAAGATCGAGGCCTTCTCCAACTACGGCTTCCCGGAGAGCCACGCGATCAGCTTCGCATACCTGGTGTACGCCAGCGCCTGGCTCAAGTACCACTTCCCGGCGGCCTTCACCTGCGCCCTGCTGGCCAACCAGCCGATGGGCTTCTACTCGCCGCTCAGCCTGGTCGCGGACGCGCGGCGGCACGGCGTCCGGGTGCGCGGGGTGGACGTCAACGCCAGCGGCCCGCGGCCCACCCTGGAGCCGTACCGGGGCCCGACCCCCGAGCCGCCGCTGACCGCCGGCCGCCCGCAACCCGCCATCCGGCTCGGCCTGGAGACGGTGCGCGGCATCGGCACCCCGCAGGCCGAGGCGATCGCGGCCGGACAGCCGTACGCCGATCTGGAGGACTTCGCCCGCCGCACCGGCCTGCCCGCACCCGCCCTGGAGGCGCTGGCGACGGCCGGGGCCTTCGACTGCTTCGGGCTGACGCGGCGACAGGCACTGTGGGCAGCGGGGGCGTTCGCCGGAATCTCGGCCGAGCTGCTCCCCGGCACCACCCCCGGCGCCGAGGCGCCCGAACTGCCCGGCATGAGCCCGGTCGAGGAGACCATCGCCGACCTGTGGGCCACCGGCACCTCCGCCACCAGCCACCCGCTCCAGCACCTGCGCGCCCACCTCGACCGCGGCGGCGCGCTCCGCGCCGACCAACTCCCGGACGTACCACCGGGAACGGCGGTGGTGGTCGGTGGCCTGGTCACCCACCGCCAGCGACCGCCGACGGCCGGCGGGGTGCTCTTCCTCAGCCTGGAGGACGAGACCGGCCTGATCAACGTGATCTGCAACCGCCCGGTCTGGGAGTCCCAGCGGCGCACCGCTCTGGACCGGGCGGGCCTGCTGGTCCACGGCCACGTCGAACGCGACCGCGGCGCCACCAACCTGATCGCCACCCGGCTCACCCCCTTGCGGATCGGTCTGTGAGCCCTCCCGCGACTCAGTCGGGGTAGCGCACGAGCCCGTTCAGATCCAGGTCGAAGTCGAACGGATCCGGAATGCGCATGCCGTCGCCGAACTTCCGGTCGTGCCGCACGTGGTAGCGGTCGCGGTTCGGTTCGGAGAACAGCGTGACCACCCCCTCTCGCGGATCGACGATCAGGTAGAGCGGGATGCCCATCGCCGCGTAGTCGCGGAGCTTGTCCACCCAGTCGTTCCCCGGATTGGACGGCGAGACCACCTCGACCGCGACGAGGGCCTCCTCGGCGAGCGTGGTGTTGCCTTCCCTGGCGAGGGAAGTAATCGGAAGGTAGGTCAGATCGGGGGTCCGCTCCTTCGTCACGTCGGGGGTGGTCAGCGCGCTGTTGCCGCTGAGCATGTAGCCGTCCGGGGCGTGGCGCTCGAACTGCCGCTGGACGAGTCCGAGGTTCAACTGGTGAATGCTGGAAGGGGCCGCCTGCATGATCAGCGTGTCGCCGGACCATTCGATGCGGACGCCGTCGGGGGCCGTGCGCAGCACCTCCTCGACGAATTCGCGGTGCTGCTCGTAGAAGCTCATGGCGCCTCCTCCGGTCTGTGCGTTCGGCCGACTCGAAGTCTATGCACGGGCCCGCCCCGGGCCGCTCAGGCGCCGGAGGCCGCCGCCCGGCCCTTGCCGGGGGGCCCGGCGAAGGCCTGGGCGATCGGCAGCCAGGCGGTGGCGATCGGGCCGGTGGCGGTGAGGGCCAGGTCGTCGCGGTGGCGGCGCTGGGTCACCAGCAGGCAGAAGTCCAGTGCCGGGCCCGTCACCACGTCCGTCGCGCCGGCCGGGCCGAAGGCCCAGGTGCCGCCGTCGGGGGCGGTCAGTTCGAGCCGCACCGGGTGCTCCGGCGCGGGCAGCCCGTGGGCCGCGAAGGCGAAGCCCAGGGTGCGCAGGCCCAGGTGGGCGATGTGCCGCAGCCGGGCGGTGGGCTCCCGGGTGGTGCCGAGCGCGTCCGCGACGTCCTGGCCGTGCGCCCAGGTCTCCATCAGCCGGGCGGTCGCCATCGAGGCGGGCTTCATCGGCGGGCCGAACCAGGGCAGCCGGACGTCGGCGGGGGCGGCGGCCAGCGCGGCCTGCACCTCGGTCCGGCCGGTGCGCCAGCGGGTGAGCAGGACGGCGGGGTCGGCGGCCGCGCCCTCCCGGGCGCCCTCCTCGACCGGGTCGGCCCCGGCGGCCAGCAGGGCGGTGAAGCTGCCGCCGAGCGCCGCGGTGAAGCCCTCCGGGTCGCGGGCGGCCAGCGCCGTCCAGTCGTCGGTCCAGGCCAGGTGGGCGATCTGGTGGGCGACCGTCCAGCCCTCGGCCGGGGTGGACCCGGACCAGCCGTCGGCCGGCAGTCCGGCCACCAGCGCATCGAGGACGGCGCTCTCGGCCCGCAGGTCGGCCAGCAGACCGTGCAGGACGTCGGACGCGGGGTTGGGGTCGGTCATCGGTCTTCCCTCCGGTTGGGAGCGGTCACCACCCGCCGGCAGTCCGCCGCCGCACCCTACGCCGAGCCCGGCACCGGTGCCCGCCACTCCACGAAACACGCACGTCAGGACTCTCGCCACCGGCCCCACCGCGTGTGACAATTCCGCGATGACCAGGGCTGCGGACACCCTCGCCGCTGCGCGATCCGTCGACGCCGCCGCGCGACCGGACACCCTCGCCGCCGCGCGACCGGACACGCTCGCTGGCGCGCGACCGGACACCCTCGCCGCCGCGCGACCGGACACGCTCGCTGGCGCGCGACCGGACACCCTCGCCGCCGGACGGACCGAGGACCCCGAACTCGCCGTGCGCGCCGCCGAGCTGGTCCGGGACGCCGTGCTCGGCGACCTCGCCCGCCGGGTGGTGGCCGAGTGCGGCGCCGACGTCGGCCTGGTCGGCGTGCCCGAGCCGCTGCCCGGCGGAGCGGCCCGCGGCCGGAAGGACGACGGCATGGTGCTGCGCCACTGGGCGGGTACCCGGGCCGACCTGCTGCACGACGTCGCCGTCCCGGCCGGCTTGGGCCTCGGCGGCCGGGCGCTGGTCGAGCGCGCCCCCGCCTGGGTGCCCGACTACCGGGCGGCGACGACCATTTCACACCACTACGACGCCGCCGTCACCGCCGAGGACCTGTACGCCATGCTCACCGTCCCGCTGCTGCACGGCGGCACGGTGCACGGCGTGGTGTACGCCTCGCTGCGGGCCGTCGTGCCGTTCGGCGACGTCCGGATCTCCGCCGTCGGCAAACTGGCGGCGGCGGCCACCCGGGCGCTCGCCGGAGCCGCCGCCTGGAGTGGCGAGAGGACCCAGTCGACCGTCGTCGCAGGGAAGTTGACGCCACGCGAGCACGAGGTGCTGCGCTGGGCGGCGACCGGCCGCACCAACCCGGAGATCGCCGCCCACCTGGGCCTCACCTGCAACACCGTGACCGGCTACCTCAAGTCCGCGATGCACAAGCTCGGCGTCCGCAACCGCACCGAACTCGCCCTCGCGGCAAGGGAATCCGGGCTGGTCAGTTGACCTGCCGCGGCCGCCCGCTCCAGTACGGCTCGCGCAGCCGGAACTTCTGCAGCTTCCCGGTGGCCGTCCGCGGCAGCGCGTCCCGGAACTCCACCGAGGTCGGCGACTTGTAGCCGGCCAGCCGCTGCTTGCAGTGCGCGATCAACTCCGCCTCGGTGACGGCAGCCTGGCCGTCCCGGAGCACCACCAGGGCCTTGACCGTCTCGCCCCACTTCTCGTGCGGCACCCCGATCACCGCCACCTCGGCCACCGCCGGGTGGCCGTACAGGCAGTCCTCCACCTCGATCGAGGAGACGTTCTCCCCGCCGCTGATGATGACGTCCTTCTTCCGGTCCGAGATGGCCAGTTGGCCGTCGGTGAGGGTGCCGCCGTCGCCGGTGTGGAACCACTCGTCCCGCAGCGCCTCGGCGGTGGCCTCCGGCTGCCGCCAGTAGCCGTCCAGCACGGTGTTGGAGCGCACCAGCACCTCGCCGGAGGCGTCGATCCGCAGCTGGGTGCCCAGCGCCGGGGCGCCGGCCTGTACCAGCTTCTCGGCCCGCTCGGCGGCCGGCAGGGCGTCCCACTCGGCCCGTGAGCGGTTGACCGTGACGATCGGGGCGGTCTCGGTCAGGCCGTAGAGCTGCATGAACTCCCAGCCCAGCTGCTCCTCGACCTGCTGCACCACCGAGGTCGGCGGCGGCGCGCCGGCCACGATCATCCGCACCCTGTCCCGGCCGGGCACCGGGCCGTCCCAGTCGGCGGCCGCGTCCAGCACCATCTGCACCACGGCGGGCGCGCCGGACAGGAAGGTCACCCCGTGCCGCTCGACCCGGCGCAGGATCTCCGCGCCGTCCACCTTGCGCAGCACGACGTGCCGGGCGCCGAGCCCGGTGAGCGCGAACGGCAGGCCCCAGCCGTTGGCGTGGAACATCGGCAGGGTGTGCAGGTACACGTCCCGGTCGCTCGCGCCGTAGTGCAGGGCCATCAGCGTCGCGTTCAGCCAGGCGTTGCGGTGGGTGATCTGAACGCCCTTGGGGCGGGCGGTGGTTCCGCTGGTGTAGTTGATGGTGGCGGTGTCGTTCTCGGAGATCGCGTACCGCCGGGGGGCGGTGTCGAAGTCGTACAGCAGGGCGTCGCTGTCCGCGCCGAGCACGAACTTGTGCTTGGCCACCACCCCGTCGAGCGCGTCGGCGAGTTCGGGGTCGACCAGCAGGACGGAGGCGCCGCTCTGCTCGACGATGTACGCGACCTCCTCGGCCCGCAGCCGGAAGTTGACCGGCACCAGCACCCGGCCGTAGCCGCTCACCCCGAAGAAGGAGGTGAGCAGCCGGGCCGAGTTGTGCGAGACGACCGCGACCCGCTCGCCCGGCCCGACGCCGAGCCGGTCCAGCCCGGCCGCCTGGGCCCGGGCGAGTTCGGCGACCCGCCGGTAGCTCAGCTCGCCCCAGGATTCGGCCGGCTGCACCGGCTCGTCGACGATGCCGACCCGGTCGCCGTAGACCAGCTCGGCCCGGTCGAGGAAGTCCATCACGGAGAGTGGAATCTGCATGCGCCCACTGTCCTCCCCGGCCGGCCCCCTGCACACCCCCGATCGGGGGTGTCACCCGTCCGCCCGTTCCCCCGCGCCTTCCCCCGGCCCGCCGCCGGCCGCCGCCAGCGCCGCGACCAGCCGGTCCCTGGCCTCGGTCTGGGCGGCGATCCGGCGCTCCAGCACCGCCAGCCGTTCGCGGACGATCCCCAGCAACCGTTCGGACGGCGGCCGGGACATCACGTCCCCGTCCAGGCAGCCCAGTAGCGGCCGCAGGTCCTCCAGGGTGAGCCCGGCGGCCACCAGGGCGCGGATGTTGCGCACCCGCACGACGGCCGGCTCCCCGTACTCCCGGTAGCCGTTGGCCGCCCGCTCGGAGTCGATCAGCCCGGCCTGCTCGTAGTGCCGCAGCGCCCGGGCCGTACTGCCCGTCCGCCGTGCCAGTTCACCGATCAGCACCCCTACCGCGCCCCCGTTCCTCAGCCCACCAGTGCGCCGCCGTCCACCGCCAACACTACGCCGGTCACGAACGAGGCCTGCGGCGAGGCGAGTTGGGTGATCGCCCAGGCCACCTCGGCGGGCCGGCCGATCCGGCCGAGCGGGGTGTGCCGGAGCTGCCAGTCGCGGATCGCCGCCGACTGCTCGGGGCTGTACCCGGTGTGCTCGCCGATCGGGGTGTCGATCGCCCCGGGCGCCACCGCCACCACCCGGATGCCGCGCGGCGCCAGCTCCACCGCCCAGCTGCGGGTGATCGTCTCCAGCGCCGCCTTGCCCGCCGCGTACACCGCGTTGCCCGGCCAGCCTCGCTGCCCCACGGCCGTGCTGACGTTGACCACCACTCCCCGGCTCTCAGCCAGCGCCGGCACCGCGGCCTGTCCGAGCAGTACGGGGGCGACCAGGTTGGTGGCCAGCAGCGTCCCGATGCCCGCCCGCCGGTAGTCGCCGACGGACTGCCCGCTCTGCACGATGCCCGCGTTGTTGACCAGCACGTCGAGCCGCCCGTACCGCTCCATGGCCGTCCCGACGATCGTCTCCGGGGCATCCGGCCCGGTGACGTCCGCGACCAGCGGCTCGATCAGCCCCGGGTACGCGGCCGCCGTCCGCGCCAGCGGCTCCGCCCGCCGGCCGACCGCCACCACCCGGGCCCCCTCGGCCGCGAAGGCACGCGCGGTCCCCCGCCCGATCCCCGTCCCGGCGCCGGTGACCACCACGACCCGCCGCTCCACCACGTTCTCCTCGCTCATGCGGAGAAGCCTCCGACCCTGCCGCCAGCGTCAGGGTCAAGCCGGGCCCGCAACCGGGCGGGAGCCGCCGACCGTCCATCAGGGAGAGCACCGTGCACCGTTCCAGCACCCAGGGGGAGACCACCGATGACCATCGCCGTGAGCATCCACCCGACGGCCGAGGGCCTGCTGCTGCGCCCCTTCGAGGACGCCGACGCACCGGCCCTGGTCGAGGCGTACCGGGACGAGACGCTGCGCCGCTTCACCCGTGTCCCGCTGACCGACGCCGAGCAGGCCGCGCGCTGGCTGCGCATCCAGTACGAGGGCCGGGCGGCGGGCACCCGCTACTCCTTCGCCGTCCTGGAAGCCGGTGAACTGGTCGCCAACGTGGCGCTCAAGCGCCCGGTCCCGGGCGGGGAGGCGGCCGAGGTGGGCTACTGGACGGCGGCCCCGGCACGCGGCCGCGGCGTGGCCCCGCGCGCGGTGGAGGCGCTCACCGCCTGGGCCTTCGCCGCCTTCGCCGAGGACGGCCTGCTCCGGATCGACCTGCTGCACCAGGTGGACAACCCCGCCTCCTGCCGGGTGGCGGAGAAGAGCGGTTACGTCTTCCGGGAACTGCTGACCGCCCTCCCGCCGGAGTTCCCGCTGGACGGCCACCGGCACTCCCGGAAAGCGCTGGACGTGACCGAACGGCACGGGTCAGAGTGAGCGCATGGCTTCTCTGGTACGGCACGTGACGATCGACTGCGCCGACCCGCACGCCCTCGCGGCGTTCTGGGCGCAGGCGCTGGACGGCACCGTGGGCGAGGACGACGACCCGGGCGACGGGGAGGCGGTGGTGAACTCCGCGGGCGCCTCGCTGCTCTTCATCCGGGTGCCCGAGGGCAAGTCGGTGAAGAACCGGGTCCACCTCGACCTCCAGCCGCAGGACCGCAGCCGGGACGAGGAGGTGGAGCGCCTGGTCGCCCTGGGCGCCACGGTGGTGGCGGACCTCCGCCGCCCGGACGGCACCGGCTGGGTCACCATGGCCGACCCGGAGGGCAACGAGCTGTGCGTCGAGCGCAGCCAGGCCGAGCGGGTCGCCACCGGCGCCGCCTGAGCCCGCAAGGGCCGTCACACGACAGGCCGAACCCCCGGGCCGTCACCGGGGGCCCGGCCGATAATCGACCCTGTCCGACGCCATCGCGTCCACCCCCGGCAACCAGGGCAGGTACCCCATGGCCAGAATCGCCGTGATAGGCGCCCACGGCACCATCGGCAGCGCCGTCGTCGCGGAGGCGGTGGCGCGCGGGCACGAGGTCACCGCGGTGGTCCGCGACCCGGACCGCTACCGGGGCGGGGCCGCCTCGGTGGAGCGCGGCGACGTGCTGGACCCGGCCGACGTGGCCCGGGTGGCGGCCGGACGGGACGTCCTGGTCAGCGCGGTCGGCGGCGGCGACGGCCCGGGCCACCTGGCGCTGATCGGGCCCGCCGCCCGCTCGCTGGTCGAAGGTCTGCGCTCGCTCGTCGACGGCGCGCCCCGGCTGGTCGCGGTCGGCGGCGCGGGCAGCCTGGAGACCGCGCCGGGGGTGCGGGTCTGGGACTCCCCGGGCCTGCCGCAGCCGATCCTGCAGATCATGCACGCCCACGGCGAGGCGCTGGACTACTTCCGGACGGTCTCCGACATCCGCTGGACGGTGCTCAGCCCGGCCGCCGAGATCGGCCCGGGGGAGCGGACCGGCCGCTACCGGACGGGCCTGGAGCAGTTGCTCACCGACGGCGAGAACCGCAGCTGGATCTCGGTGCCGGACTACGCGGTCGCGCTGGTGGACGAGATCGAGCAGCCCGAGCACATCGGCGAGCGCTTCACCTGCTGTTCGCTCTGACTGTTCGCCCCGGCCGTTCGCCCCGACTGTTCACTCTGGCCGTTCACTCTGGCCGTTCGCCGGGACCGTCCGCCGGGACTGTCCGCTGCGACCCGTTCAGCCCAGCTGGACCGACCGCTTGGCCAGCCCCATCCAGAACCCGTCGATCACGCTGCGCTGGCTGCCGAGGTCGGCCTCGCCGGCACCCAGGGTGACGAACAGCGGGGCGAAGTGCTCGGTGCGCGGGTGGGCCAGCCGCCCCGCCGGGGCCTTGTGCTCGAAATCGAGCAGCGCGTCCAGGTCGTGGGCGTCCAGAGCGCGCTTCCCCCAGTCGTCGAACTCGGCCATCACCGAGCTGATCCGGCCGTCGCTGCTGAGCGCCCGCAGGTTGTGGGTGAAGAAGCCGCTGCCGATGATCAGCACGCCCTCGTCCCGCAGCGGCGCGAGCCGGCGGCCGATCTCCAGCAGGCGCTGGGGGTCCAGGGTGGGCATGGAGATCTGCAGCACCGGGATGTCGGCCTCCGGGAACATCTCGACCAGCGGCACGTACGCGCCGTGGTCGAGCCCGCGGTCGGGGATGTCCTGGACGGGCGTGCCGGGGGCGCGCAGCAGCTTGCGCACGCGCTCGGCCAGCTCCGGTGCGCCGGGGGCGGCGTACCGGACCGTGTAGTAGTGCTCGGGGAAGCCCCAGAAGTCGTACACCAGCGGGACGGTGGTGACGGCGCCGACGGCCAGCGGGGCCTCCTCCCAGTGGGCGGAGACCATCAGGACGGCCTTGGGACGCGGCAGCCCGGCGGACCAGGCGGCGAGCTCGCCCGGCCAGATCGGGTCGTCGGCGAGCGGCGGCGCGCCGTGCGACAGGTACAGGGCGGGCATGCGTTCGGGGGCCGCGGCGCTCATGGCGTCCTCCTCGGGGGCGGTCGGGGTCCTGGGGCGGGTAGTTCAAATTTGAACCTCTATGCGGACGGTACACCTTCGTTCGAATTTGAACAACAGGAGTAGGCTTCGTTCCATGTCCGCACTGAACGAACCCCGCTGGCTCGACCGGGACGAGATGGCCGCCTGGCGGGGCTTCGTCGTCGCGAGCAACCTGCTGAACCGGCGGCTGGAGCGCCAGCTGAAGGAGGACTCCGGACTCTCCCACCAGCAGTACGAGATCCTGGTGCACCTGTCCGCCGCCCCGGGCGACTCGCTGCGGATGACCGAACTCGCCGACAAGCTGGTCACCTCCAAGAGCGGACTGACCTACCAGGTCACCCAGCTGGAGCGGATGGGCCTGGTCGCCCGCCGCTCCTGCCCCAGCGACGTGCGCGGCGTCATCGCCGAACTCACCGACCAGGGGCGGGAGATGCTCCGCCAGGCCGCACCCGGGCACGTCGCCCTGGTGCGCGAGCTGCTGATCGACGTGCTCACCCGCGAGCAGCTCGCCGTCCTCGCCGAGGGGCTCGGCGCGGTCAGCGCCCGGCTGCGCCAGGACGACGTTCCCTAGCTAGAGGGACGCCGCCCGCTCCCGCAGCAGCTCCCGCTCCCGCTCGTTGCGGGTCAGCTCCGCCGCCCGCTCGAACTCCGCCCGCGCCTCGGCCGCCCGCCCCAGCCGGGCCAGCAGATCTCCCCGCACGCTCGGCAGCAGGTGGTAGCCGCGCAGGGCCGGCTCCGCCGCCAGGGCGTCCACCAACTCCAGCGCGGCGGCCGGCCCCTGGACCATCGAGACGGCCACCGCCCGGTTCAGCGCCACCACCGGCGAGGGCGACAGGGCGAGCAGCCGCCCGTACAGCGCGGCGATCATCGCCCAGTCGGTGTCCTCGTAGCGCCGTGCCCCGGCGTGACAGGCGGCGATCGCGGCCTGCAGCGAGTACGGCCCGGTGCCCGCCCGCCGGAACGCCTCGAAGCCGCGCCGGATCAGCAGCCCGTCCCAGCGCGCCCGGTTCTGCTCGGCCAGCAGCACCGGCCGCCCGTCCGGCCCGGTGCGGGCGGCCGTCCGCGAGGCCTGGAGCTCCAGCAGTGCGGCCAGCCCGTGCGCCTCCGGCTCGTCGGGCGCCAGCGCGGCCAGCACCCGGGCCAGCCGCAGCGCGTCCTCGCACAGCCGCGGGCGGAGCAGGTCGTCCCCGGCGGTGGCCGAGTACCCCTCGTTGAAGATCAGGTAGATGACCTCCAGCACCGAGGACAGCCGCTGCTCCCGGTCCGCGCCGTACGGCACTTCGAACGGCACCCGCGCCGCGGCCAGGGTGCGCTTCGCCCGGACGATCCGCTGCGCCACCGTCGGCTCCGGCACCAGGAAGGCCCGGGCGATCTCCGCGGTGGTCAGCCCGCCGAGCAGCCGCAGGGTGAGCGCGATCCGGGCCCGCGCCGACAGCACCGGGTGGCAGGCGGTGAAGATCAGCCGCAGCAGGTCGTCGTCGATGGACTCCGGCCCGGACGGCTCCACCGGCTCGGGCGCCGTCGCGTCCTCCAGCGACCGCCCCACCTCGGCGAGTTTGCGGGCGTAGACCTCCCGGCGGCGCACCAGGTCGACGGCCCGCCGCCTGGCGGTGGTGGTCAGCCAGGCGCCCGGTTTGTCCGGGACGCCGTCGCGCGGCCACTGCTCCAGCGCGGCCACCAGCGCGTCCTGCGCCAGCTCCTCGGCGATCCCGACGTCCCGCACGATCCGGGCGGCCGCGGCGATGATCCGCGCGGACTCGATCCGGAACACCGCCTCGACGGCCGCCGCCGCCTCCCTCTCCGTCACGGCCACCCATCAGAGCAGCCGGCGGGGAAGGAGGCGAGCAACGCCACGGTGGTGGTCACCGCGGGGGCTGCGGCATCTCGTCGATCTGCCGGACCTCCGCCTCGACCTGCCAGTTCGCCGGGTGGGTCTGCAGGAAGCGCCGGGTCCACTCCAGTGCCTCCGCCTTGTCCTTGCACTGCAGGATGGCGTAGCCGCCGACGACCTCCTTGGTCTCGGTGAACGGCCCGTCGGTGTAGCCGACCTTCCCGTCGTTCCAGGTCACCCGGGTGCCCTGGGCGGTCGGGGTCAGCCCGGCGGTCTCCAGCATCACCCCGGCCTTGGTGATCTCCTCGAACAGCGCCCCCATCCGCTGCTCGAACCCGGGGTCGGGCTCCCACCCGTCGCGGGCGTTCTCGTCGATACGGACCAGCGTCATGAAGCGCGGCATCGTGGCTCCTCGGTCATGCGGGCGGGGCCTCTCCCCGCCGCTCACCCCTGCGTCGATCGGGCCGGCGCCGGATCGACACCCGCCGCGAAGAATTCTTCCGGCGAATCCCGGACCGGGTGCCGCGGGCTGGTTCGTCCGGGATCGAATGGTTCGAACGCGAAGGCGACGGAGAGGGAGGACGCTCGACGAGGTCATCGGCGCAAGGGCGACCCGGCGGCGATCGAGAAGCACTGGGACGGGGTCGAGCGCCGGGACGGCGAGGACACCGTGCTGATCGGCTTCGAGCTGCTCTGCACCGAGTACGTGCGCCGGGCGCTTCAGCTCGACGCGCTCGAGGCCGCCGTCGTCGGCCAGCGCGTTCACCAGTCGTCCACCCGATTGCCGGGTTGCTCGAACTCGGTGTGCGGGGCGCGCCGAGGCTTCTCCACCGGCGGTCCGCCCGGGGGCCCGGCGCACCCCGCCGGATGGTCCGCCGCGGCGCCCGGGAGGCGCGCCCGGGCCGTCGGCCGCGGCGCGCAAATCGCTCGCCGGGGGCGGCGTTCCGTGTCAACATGCCCCATATGGGGACGATTCTGCACGGCACCCTGGTCACCCTCCGCCCGGCCACTGCCGACGACATCCCGGTACTGGTGGCGATCCGCAGCACGCCCGAGGTCTTCGCCCGCTGGCGCGGCGGTGACGACCTGGTCGACGAGGTCGCCGGGGACTTGGAAGCACCCGACACCGAGACCTTCGCGATCGACGTGGGCGGCCGGGTGGTCGGCGCCGTCCAGTGGTACGCCAACAACGACGACGACTACCGGCACGCCGGGATGGACCTCTACCTGGACCCGTCGGTGCACGGCCTGGGCCTGGGTACCGACGCCGTGCGCACCATGGCCCGGCACCTGGTGCACGACCACCACTACCACCGGCTGGTGATCGACCCGGCCGCGGACAACCTCGCCGCGATCCGCTGCTACACCAAGGTGGGCTTCCGTCCGGTCGGCACCATGCGCCAGTACGAGCGCGGCCCGGACGGCAGTTGGCACGACAACCTGCTGATGGATCTGCTCGCGGACGAACTGTCGGACGGCTGACGGCAGTTCACCGGCCCCCGGCGCCCGGTGCAAGGGTGTACAGACATCTTGTCAGCCAACTGTCCTGACCTGTACAGACACCCCGTCGCCACAGGAGCGATCGAAACTGATCGCCTGCCGTTCTTCCCGAAGTACCGAGCGGTAGCTAACGTTCCCCCGCCAATCACCGGCGGCCGGTCCCCCGGCCCGCCCGGACCCCACCGGTTGACGGATCCCCAGGAGAACGCCCATGCTCTCGCGTCGCACGGCCACCGCCCTCACCTCGGCGGCCGCCGCCGCACTGCTGCTCGGCGGCACCGCCGCCCCGAGCGCCTCCGCCGCCACCACGGCCGGCCCCACCGCGCTGTCCGTCCTCGCGTTCAACGTCGACCTCGGCACCGCGATCGTCGACAGCACCCAGAACGAGCAGGCCTCCCGCCGCACCCCGGTGATCGAGCAGATCGTCCGCCGGCACAACGCCGACGTGGTCGTCCTGGACGAGCAGTTCAACAACAGCTCGACCGCCGCCATCAACGCCGGGCTGGCCGACCTCTACCCGTACCGCACCCCGGTGGTCGGCGGGGTCTGCTCCGGCGGCGGCTGGACGGGGGTCAGCGGCAACTGCTCCAACTCGCTGTTCGTCATCAACGGCGGCACCATGGTCCTCTCCAAGTACCCGATCACCGCCCAGTACGCCCACGTCTTCGGTAACTCCACCTACGGCACCTGGGACTACCACGCCAACAAGGGCGCGGCGCTGGTGCAGGTGAACAAGAACGGCAGCACCGCCTGGGTGGTCGGCACCCACCTGCAGGCCGACGAGTCCGACACCTCCACCGACACCACCCAGTCCACCCGGCTCGGGCAGCTCGCCGAGATCCGCGCCTGGGTCGACGGCATCGTGGGCAGCAGCGCGCCGGTGCTGATCGGCGGCGACCTCAACGTCGAGTACTTCCACGGCCGGAGCCGCGGCGACTACGTCAACGCCCAGAACGCCGTCAACGGCGTGCTCGGCACCCCGGCCACCGACCCGACCCAGACCCGCACCACCATGGACTGCCCGGTCTCCTCCTGGTGTCAGTACATGGCGGGCGTCGAGACCTTCCCGACCGACTACCGGGACGACCTCGACTACATCGGCTACCTCAACGCCCCCGGCCGTCCGGTGCCGACCTCGATGTCCAACGTGAAGATCGACTTCGACCCTCAGGCCGGCTGGGCACCGGGCCAGCCGGACACCGCCGCGCCCAGCGACCACTACCCGGTCGAGGCCGCCTTCCAGCTGAACTGACCGGGCGTACGGGGCCGTTGCTCAGCGCGTAGGCGCGGCCGGGCAGCCGCAGGAGCGCCGCACCACCAGCTTGGCCGGGAAGGTCCGGGCCCCGGTGGCGCGGCGCTCCGGCCCGCCGAGCACGAGGTCCAGCGCGGCCCGGGCCATCTCGTCCTGCGCGGTGGTGACGGTGGTCAGCGCCGGTCCGGCGATCACCGCCTCGGCGATGTCGTCGAAACCGGCGACGGCGAGCTCCTCCGGCACCCGGATGCCCAGGTCGTCGGCGGCCCGCAGCAGCCCGATCGCCTGGTCGTCCGTGGCGCAGAACACGGCGGACGGCCGGTCGGGCCGGCTGAGCAGGGCGAGCGCCTCGGCGTGCGCCCGGACCCGGTCGAAGGGTGCCCGGGTGAGCCGCCCCTCGGGGGACAGCCCGGCCTCGGCCAGCGCCTCGGCCCAGCCGGCCGTCCGACCGGTGACCGGGTCGAGCGGGCTGAGCGCCAGGGTGCCGCCGAAGCAGTGCACCTCGGCGTGGCCGTGGCCGAGCAGGTGGCGGACCACCTCGCGGGCGCCCCCCTCGTCGTCCGCCACCACGGCGACGCCGTCGGTGCTCTCGGCGCGGTGGTGCAGCAGGACGACCGGAGTGCCGTCCGCCGAGTCGAAGCCGGTCAGCCCGGGGGTGGCCGGGTCCTGGGTGACCAGGATCAGGCCGTCCACCTGCATCCCGAGGAAGGCCCGGATGTAGTGCGCCTCGCGCTCGTCGGCGTAGTCGGAGTTGCCGATCAGCAGCAGTCGGCCGTGCTCGGTCGCGGCCTGCTCCACGGCGTGCGCCAGCCCGGCGAAGAAGGGCTGGCGGGCGTCCGGCACGACCATCCCGAGCAGGTTGGTCCGCCGCCGCGCCATCGCCTGGGCGACCCGGTTGGGCCGGTAGCCGAGCTCCTCCACGGCCGCGAGGACCTTGGCCCGGGTGGCCGCCGCCACCGGCCGCGGTCCGTCGTTGATCACATAACTCACGACCGCTGTGGATGTCCCCGCCAACCGCGCCACATCGTCCCGTGTCACCCTCGCCATGACCAGTGAGCCTACACAGCACCTCCGACCAGCGTGTTTCCCGCGTCCGGGGCGAGCCCCCCCGATCGGCCCGCCCCGGTTGCGGGGCGGGCGACACCGTCCCGACGCTGGCGGGACCGGCGGCACCCCGCTGCCGGCGCCGACCCTGGGATGGGGGCGATCGAGGAGACGCCAGCGCGGCGCACGCCGCAGCAGCGCCGGACGGTCCGTCCGCCGCGCCCGACGGCCCGATCCCGGGTCCGGATCCACGCCCGGGCGCGCGCCACCGCGGTGAGCGCCGTCCGGCGGACCGTCCGGCCCTGGCGGGCGTACGCCGTGGTGGTGGCGATCGTGCTGCTGGTGACCGCCGGGCTGCTGCTCTACTTCAACGAGCGCTCCAGCCGCAGCCACGCCCAGGTGGCGGGCGCCACCGCGCCCGGCCCGGACCACCTGGAGATCGACGTGGTGCTCCAGCGGGTGGACACGGCCGCGCAGACGGTCACCGCGAAGGTCGTGGTGCAGCCGCACGGCGCCCTGGAGCAGGCGGACAGCCTGCTGGTGCCGTCCGGGGACGTGGTGGTGGAGACCACCTCGCTGGAGCAGACCACGCTCAAGTACCCGGCCGGCCAGCAGATCGGCTCCAGCACGGTGGTCTTCAGCCTGTTCGACGGACGGGTCTCGGACTACCCCTTCGACCGCTACACCACGGTCATCGGCTTCCAGGCCACCGTCGGCGGGCGGGCCGTCCCGCTGGTGATCGGGCTGGCGGAGGGCGACCCCTTCTTCGCGTTCCGGCAGGCCGGGAAGCTGACCGAGGGCGACGGCATCGCCGTCACCGAGCGGATCAGCCGCTCGCGCAGCACCTTGATCCTGGCCTGGTTCATGATGGCGGCGATGTGGGCGCTGGCCCTGGCGGTGCTGCTGGCCTCCCGGCTCATCGTGCGCCAGCGGCGCGGAATCATCTGGCCCGCGCTGAGCTGGATGGCCGCGACCCTGTTCGCCCTGGTCGGCATGCGCAACGCCGCCCCCGGCAACCCGCCGATCGGCACGCTGATGGACTACGCGGCGTTCTTCTGGGCGGAGCTGTTGGTGGCGGTCGGCCTGACCATGGTCGTGGTCCGCGGCGCCCGCGTCGAGGGCGTGCACGGCGCGCGCCCGTAGGCGTGCCGGGGCCGGACCCCGGAAGGCGCGCCTCTGGCTAGGCCCTGTCCGGCACGATCACCGTCACGGAGGTCTCCTGCCGCACGAAGCCCAGGGCCTCGTAGACCCGGCGGGCCGGGTTCCCCTCGGTCACCACCAGGTGCACGTCGGCCAGCCCGCGGCCGGCGGCGTCGGCGACCGCCCGGCGCAGCAGGTCGGCGCCGAGGCCGCGGTAGCCGCGCCGCGGGTGGCGGAAGACCTCGGCGACCCAGGGCAGGCCGTCGCGGTCGGTCAGCACGGCGGCGGCGACCACCCGTTCCTCGGCGTCCACGGCGAGCAGGCTGGAGGGCAGCACTGGGCCGATGGCCTGCCCGGCCAGCAGCGGGCCGATCCGGTCGGCGAGGGCCCGGGCGTCGTCGCCGGGGAAGTGGTCCACGTGGGCCGGGTCGAAGGCGGCCCGCCAGGACTCCAGCATCTCCTCGGGCGAGCGGTCGCAGGGCACCGCCCGCAGGCCCTTTCGCAGCGGCGTCCCGGCCCAGTCGGCGGGCGGGGGATCGGCGCGCAGGTCGCGCCGGAAGGTGTGGGCGTGCCGCAGCGCGGTCGCGCCCCGTGCCACCAGCCGCTGCCCGAGCTCGGGCGGTCCGGAGACGACCCAGCCGGGCAGTTCGGCGCGGATGTACTCCGCCGCGTCCGTCGAGTCGTCCAGCACCTCCAGCAGGTCGGCCCAGGGCCGCCCCTCCCGCTCGCCCAGCCGGTACCGCAGGACCGGCACGCCGTCGCCGTTGCGCCTGATCACCCGGTCCGCGTCGGCCATGGCCCCACCCCGTTCACGAGATCGTTCGTCGGCGGCCCATGCTCACCGGTGCCGGGAGGCGGGTGCAAGGGGTTTTCGACCGGCGCGTCCCGCGGCGGGCA
This sequence comes from Kitasatospora sp. NPDC059648, assembly GCF_042734825.1. Lineage (NCBI taxonomy): Bacteria > Bacillati > Actinomycetota > Actinomycetes > Kitasatosporales > Streptomycetaceae > Kitasatospora > Kitasatospora sp. NPDC059648. The sequence goes on from NZ_JBHWDU010000019.1 coordinate 98,051, forward strand.
CGGGGCTCAGCCCACCACGGCCGCGCGGACGCATAGCACGTCCGGCAGGTGGGAGACCAGCAGCGACCAGTTCTCGCCCTCGTCGCGGCTGCCGTACACGTCGCCGGTCCGGTTGCCGAAGTAGATTCCGGCCGGGTCGGCGTCGTCGGTGCGCAGGGCGTCGCGCAGCACGATCCCGTAGTGGTCCTCGCCGGGCAGACCGTTGGCCAGCTGCTCCCAGCTGGTGCCGGCGTCCGTGGTGCGGAAGACCCGGCAGCGGCGGCCGGGCGGGATCCGGTCGTCCGAGCCGCCGAGCGGGAACAGGTAGGCGGTGCCGCCCCGGCGCGGGTGGGCGGCGACGGCGAAGCCGAACTCGGCGGGCAGCCCGTCCGCGATGGAGCGCCAGCTCGCGCCCCAGTCGTCGCTGCGGTAGACGCCGCCGTGGTTCTGCAGGTAGAGCCGGTCGGGGTGGACCGGGTCCGGGGCGATCTTGTGGACGCACTGGCCGAACTCGGGGTACTGCCGCTCCGCCGGGAAGAACTCGGCGCGCAGACCGGTGTTGGAGGGGGACCAGCTGTCGCCGCCGTCCTTGCTGCGGTAGACGCCGCCGCTGGAGACGGCGACGAGCAGCCGCTGGGGGTCGCGCGGATCGGTCAGGACGGTGTGCAGGCCCTGGCCGCCGTAGCCGGCGCCCCACTCGGGCCGCTGGGGGTGGTTCCAGAGCGACTCGACCAGCGAGAAGGTCTCGCCGCCGTCGGTGGAGCGGAACAGCGCGGCCGGTTCGGTGCCCGCGTACACCACCCCGGGGGCCTCCGGCCCGGCGGGCTGGAGCTGCCAGACCCGGGTGAGCGAGGCGCCGGTGGACCCGGGGAAGCGGATCGCGGGCCGGGCCGGCTCGTGCCAGGTGGCGCCGAGGTCGTCGGAGCGCCACACCGACGGGCCCCAGTGACTGCTGTCGGCACCGACCAGCAGTCTGGTCCGGCCCTCGCGGCGGTCGATGGAGAGGGAGTAGATCGCGTTCATCGGGAAGTGCGGCCCGCTGAACTCCCAGTCCAGCCGGTCGCGGCTGCGGCCGAGAAAGAGGCCCTTCTCGGTTCCGACGGCCAACAGCACCTCGGTCATGCCTCACACCACCTGATCACGAGCGCGGCCCCCCCGGAACGGCCCCCCGGGGCGGGCACGCCCCATCGCCAGTCTCCCGCCGTCGGCCGACGAGCACATCTCGCCGCGCGGCGGGACGCCGCGTCGTGCGGCACGGCGCGGCGGCGCGCGCCCGGGAGGGCCAGGGCGCGCCCCCTACCCCCGGCAGCCCTCCAGCAGCCTCAGCCACACCTCGCTGATGGTCGGATAGGCGGGGACGGCGTGCCACAGCCGGTCGATCGGCACCTCGCCGACCACCGCGACGGTCGCCGAGTGCAGCAGCTCGGCGACGGCCGGGCCGACCAGGCAGGCGCCGACGATCACCTCCCGGTCCAGGTCGAAGACCACCCGGGCCCGGCCGCGGTAGCCCTCGGCGTAGAGCGAGGCCCCGGCGACGTCGCCGATCTCCTGGTCGACGGCCTTGACCCGCAGTCCGAGCCGCTCGGCCGCCGTCAGGGTCAGGCCGACGGCCGCGACCTCCGGCTGGGTGAACACCACCTGCGGCGCACCGGCGAGGTCGGCCGACGCGGAGTGCGCGCCCCAGCGCGAGGTGTCCAGTGCGCGCCCCTGGGCGCGGGCGGCGATCGCCGCGCCGGTGATCCGGGCCTGGTACTTGCCCTGGTGGGTGAGCAGCGCCCGGTGGTTGACGTCCCCGGCCGCGTAGAGCCACTCGCCGTCCACGCCCAGCACCGTGCAGCTGTCGTCCACGTCCAGCCAGCTGCCCGGCCGCAGCCCGACCTGCTCCAGCCCGATGTCGGCGGTGCGCGGGGCCCGTCCGGTCGCGTACAGCACCTCGTCGACGGTCAGGCGCTCGCCCTCGGTCAGCCGCTCGCCGTCGTTCAGGGAGAGCACCACCGGTCCGGTGGCCCCGGCCCGCTCCAGCGAGGTCACCTCCGTACCGAAGCGCAGGTCGACGCCCGCCTCCCGCAGGCCGTCGGCAACCAGCTCGCCCGCGAAGGGCTCCATCCGCGGCAGCAGCGCGTCGCCGCGCACCAGCAGCACCACCTCGGAGCCCAGCGCGCGCCAGGCACGGGCCATCTCCACCCCGACGACCCCGCCGCCGACCACCGCCAGGCGCCCGGGGACGGTCGGCGAGCCGGTCGCCTCGCGGTTGGTCCACGGGTGGGCCTCGGCCAGTCCGGGCACGTCGGAGGGCAGCACCGGGCGGCTGCCGGTGCACACCGCGACGGCGTGCCGGGCGGTGAGCACCCGCTCGCTGCCGTCCTCCCCCTCCACCGTGACGGTCCGCACGCCCGCCAGCCGCCCGTGGCCGCGGACCAGCTCGATGCCGGTGTCCCGCAGCCACTTCACCTGGCCGTCGTCCTTCCAGTGCGAGGCGAAGGAGTCCCGCCGGGCGAGCACCGCCGCCGCGTCCAGCCGCCCCCCGCCGACCGCCTCCCGGGCGCCGCCCACCGCGCGGGCGTCGTCCAGTGCGGCCGCCGGGCGCAGCAGCGCCTTGCTCGGCATGCACGCCCAGTACGAGCACTCGCCGCCGACCAGTTCGGCCTCCACGATCGCCGTGCGCAGGCCCGCGGCGACCGTCCGGTCGGCCACGTTCTCCCCGGTCGGTCCGGCGCCCAGGACGATGACGTCGTACTCCTCGGCGGTGCTGCTGGTCATGTCGCGTCCTCCGTGATCTCGCGGGCCTCGCGTCGACCCGCCTGCTCCGGGCCGTTGTCGACGGCCCCCGGCGTGGGCCCCATCCTGCGACGCGGAGGGGCCCGCGCGCGGGCGAACACGCGGACGGGCTCAGATTGCCGCGAGCTCCGCCAGCAGGGCGGCCGTGTCGGCGGGGCGGGAGAACATCGGCCAGTGCCCGGTGGGCAGTTCGCGCAGTTCCCAGCCGGGCCGGCCCATCCCGGCGAACCACGGGTGCCCGGCGGCGATTCCCGCCCGCACCTGTTCGAGCGGGAAGGAGCAGGCGACCAGCGCCTGCGGCAGTGCGGCCCCGGCTCCGGTCAGCCGCAGCGCGTCCCGGTAGGCCCCGACCGGGTGCGGGGTGAGCCGGGTGCGGACCCGGGCCAGGGTGGCGTCGTCCAGGCCCTCGGTGCTGGAGCCGTGGGCGGCCATGTACTCCCAGGAGGGCATCGGGAACCGGCCGTCGACCGCCGTGGCGTCGGCCTCGGCCCGGAAGTCCGGCTGCCAGAGGTCGTACAGCGAGGCGCCGTCGACCATCGGGCCGCTGTCCAGGTAGACCACCCGCCGGACCCGTTCCGGCATCCGGTCGGCGACGCCGCCGACCGGTGCGCAGGCGCCGCTGTGCGCGACCAGTACCACTTCCCACAGGTCCTCGCGAACCAGCAGCTCGGCCAGGTCCGCGATGTGCTCCTCCAGTCCGAAGTCGCCCGGCTCGCCCGCCCGTTCCGCCAGCCCCGGCAGGCTCACCGGGTGGACCCGGTGCCCGGCCGCGCGCAGCGGCGCGGCCACCGCGTCCCAGGCCCAGGCGCCGAGCCAGAACCCGGGGACCAGTACGAAGGTGCTCACGGCGGGTCTCAGGCCTGGCCTTCGGCCGCCTGCTCCTCCGCCACCTTGCGCTTGACCTCGGTCATGTCCAGGTTGCGGGCCTGTCCGATCAGGTCCTCGAAGACCGGCTCCGGCAGCGCGCCGGCCTGGGAGAAGACGAGCACGCCCTCGCGGATGATCGCCAGCGTCGGGATCGACTGGATGCCGAACGCGGCGGCCAGCTCCTGCTGGGCCTCGGTGTCGACCTTGGCGAAGACCAGGTCCGGATGGCGCTCCGCGGCCTTCTCGTACACCGGGGCGAACTGGCGGCACGGCCCGCACCACCCGGCCCAGAAGTCGATGAAGACGAAGTCCTTGCCCGCCGGGCCCGGGACGATGTCGTCGAAGTTCTCCTTGGTCAGCTCGACCGTGTTGCTCATCTCGCGGATCCTTCCCTTCCGAAGGGTGGCGGTGCAGATCATGCGCCCCGGACAACGGCGATGCCCACAGGGGTATTCCGGGCGCCGCCCTGATTGAGCACGCGGGGGCCACCGCCCGTACAGAAGGTTGTCCAGTCCGTTCGCCGAGGCGGGAGGCGTTCCATGCGCTGCAGACCCCGCATCCGCCGGGCCGCCGTCCTAGCCGCGGCCGCCCTGGTGGCCGGCCGCGGGCCGTCCGGCTCGGGCAGGCCGGGGACCCCGGGCGCGTCGGGCGGTTCCGGCGCTCCGGCCGGCACCACCCCGCGGACCGCGCACGACCCCGGGCTCGGCACGATCGTGACCGACAGCGCGGGCTTCACGCTCTACCGCTTCGACCAGGACGGGAACCCGCCGGAGTCCTACTGCAACGGTAACTGTGCGACGCTCCGGGCGCCCGAGCAGGCCCACGGCAACGTCACCGCCGAGGGCGTCGACGGCAGGCTGTTCGGCACCGTCACCCGCTCCGACGGCACCGAGCAGGCCACCGTCAACGGCTCGCCGGCCTACCGCTTCTCGAAGGACCCCGGGCCCGGCGCACCCGCGCCGATGCCCGGCGCCCGGGCCACCGAACGACGGGCTGAACCGATGGCCGCTCACCGCCCCCGACCACCACCGCCGATGACGACCGACGGCGGCTGAGGCTGTCGATCACCGCCCTCGCCGGGGAGGCAGGGGTGCGCAAGGATGAAGTTGTGACCGATGAGCACCCCGCCTGCGGTTCCGCCGCGCACGGTCAAGGGGCCGCCGACGAGGAACTGATGCGGGCCCTGTACCGCGAGCACGCCGGTCCGCTGTTCACCTTCGTCCTCCACCTGGTCGCGGGCGACCGGCAGCGTGCCGAGGACGTCGTCCAGGAGACGCTGGTCCGGGCCTGGCGCAACATCCACCGGCTCGACCCGCAGACCGGCTCGGTACGGCCCTGGCTGGTCACCGTCGCCCGCCGGATCGTGATCGACGACCACCGCAGCGCCCGCGCCCGGCCGCGCGAGGTCGACACCGAGGGCTTGGAGCACCTGCCCGCCGAGGACGAGATCGACCGCGCCCTGCGGATGATGATCATCGCGGACGCACTCGCCGACCTCTCGCCCGCCCACCGGGAGATCATCGCCGAGACCTACCTGAAGGGCCGTACCGCGAAGGAGGCGGCCGCCGAACTGGGCATCCCGGCCGGAACCGTCCGGTCGCGGGTGTTCTACGCACTGCGCTCGCTCAGGCTCGCGCTGGAGGAACGGGGAGTGACATCGTGACCAAGCGGCCCGTCCCCGGCCCCGGCCTGCCGGTCGGCCCCCGGCACGAGGACGTCGGAGCGTACGTCCTCGGTGTGCTGGAGCCCGCCGAACGCGCCGAGTTCGAAGGGCATCTGGCGGGCTGCCCGCAGTGCATCGACCAGGCTGATCAACTCGCCATGGTGGAAAGCCTGGTGTCCCAGTACCGCGCCTCGGTCAGGGCCCTCGGAGGGGACCCGGCAGGGCCGGCGCCGGTGCCGGACGGCGGGCTCCTCGACCGGCTGGTCGCCGAGGTCAGGGCGGGCCGGCGGCGGAGCCGGATGCGGCGGCTGGCCCTCGCCCTGGCCGCGACCGCGATGGTCGCGGCGGGCCCGGCCGTCACCGCCGCGGTGCTCACCACCGAGACCACGCCCGCCGTGGTGGCCGTCGCCGGACAGTTCAGCGCCACCGATCCGACCACCGGGGCCAAGGCCACCGTCGGCATCGACGGCAAGGCCTGGGGCAGCCAGGTGGACCTTCGATTCTCGGGCGTGCACGGTCCGTTGACGTGCAGCCTGATCGCCGTCTCGCACAGCGGCGAGCGCCAGACCGTCGCCACCTGGAGGGTCCCGGCCGGCGGCTACAGCGGGGACGACGACCAGGGGGCGCTGCGCACCATCGGCGGCGCGGCCCTCCAGCCGGGCGAGATCGACCACTTCGAGGTGCGGACCCAGGGCACCGACGCCCTGCTGGTCGCCGTCCCGGCCCACATGGCCTGAACGGCGCTCAGGCCGATGTCCCGCGGCGTCAACCGCCCGTCCAGGGCGGGTTGTGGCCGATCCGGGCCCGGTGGCGCAGGCGGCGGTAGCCGGCGGGCAGGTCGCCGGTGCGGCTGGCGCCCTGCTCGGAGTAGCTGTAGTCGTCGGCGGGGTGGCCGGGGTGGTTCATCGGGGGGTCTCCGAGACGTTGATCCGGCGCCAGGCGAGGAGCGCGCAGAGGGCGAAGCCGAGCGCGTTGCCCAGGCCGTGGGTGGCGGCCATCCAGCCGAGGGTGGGGTGGGGGAGCCCGGCGGCCCGGCCGAGCGCCCACCACAGGGCGAGCAGCATGGTGAGGGCCAGGACGGCGGAGGAGGCGGCGAGCAGGCGGGCGGTGGCCCGGTCGGCCGCCCGGGGCCGCAGTTCGCGCCAGCTGACCAGGCCGACCAGCCACATCCCGGTGCTCAGCACGACGGCTCCGGCGAACTGCCACCAGTTGCCCAGGAAGTACCCGGCCAGCACCAGCAGGGTGCCCGCCGGGACGCTGAGCGCCGCGCAGCGGGCCGGGCGTGAGCCGCGGTCGGCGCGGCAGACCAGCCCGGCGACCAGCGCGGCGGTGAAGCCGGCGTAGTGGAAGTGCGGGACGGTCAGCGCCAGGACGTGCGGTTCGAAGCCGAACAACGGGTAGCCGGAGCGCTCGGCGACCAGGGCGACGCCGGCCACCGAGGGCGCGGCGAGCGCGGTGAGCACGGCGGTCTCCACGGGGACGAGCGAGCGGCTCCGGGCCAGCCGCAGCGGCGCGTGCAGGGCCACCAGCAGGGTGCCCAGCGCGTAGAGGGTGGCGCTGCCGGTGGCGAGGGCGCCGCGCGGCAGCCAGAGCGAGAGCGCCCCGGGGACGGCCGCGAGCGGCCAGAGCCGCCGGATCCGGGCGAGCCCGGGTTCGCCGACCAGGGCCAGCCCGAGCGGCAGGACGGCGCCCATGCCGAGCAGGACCAGCAGGTCCACCAGTTCCGTCGTGCCCTCGCCCATGGCGGAGCCTTCCTCTTGAACGCGTTCAAACTGCCTCGCCGGTGACTCTACGCCGTGGAATTGAACGCGTTCGACTCCACTCCGGTCCGGTTGGCCTGGTGTTCGCGCTGGGCGCGGCGCACCCTGGAGGAGTAACCGATGGAGGTGATCCGCCATGCAGACTCTGGTCGGTTGGCACATCGAGATGGAGTTCCGCGAGGACGGCCCGCGGACGACGGCGGCCGCCCTGCTCCGGCTCGGCGACGGGAGCGAACTGCGCGCCCACGGCTACAGCAGCCGCCACCCCTCCGACCCGGAACAGCTGAGGGTCGGTGAGGAGATCGCGGGAGCCCGCGCGCTCAACGACCTCGCCTCGCAGCTGCTCACCAAGGCGCACGGGGAGATCCAGGAGGTCAGCCCGGTCCCGACCCATCCGCTCTCGTGACCGCCCCGCACCGCGCGGGTGACCAGGCCGGACGGGATCCGGGGCGCCCGCGCATCCCGCTGATCTGCCCGCGCTGCGGGCGCGAGCAGCAGGTCGTCCCCGGTGGGCCCGAGCGGACGGTCAAGGTGGTGCACGTGGGGACCGGTCGCGAGGCCTGCGAGCCGGAGGACCTGGCCCGGGCGCCGGACGAGGGGACCTGACGCCCGGGGGCAACGCCGAGTGCCGGGGCCCGCGTCCCCGCGGATCCCGGCACTCGGCGGGCCGGCCGGAACGAACGGAAGGTCAGTCGACCGCAGCGGAAGGTCAGTTGACGCAGTACGTGGCCGGCGGCCGCCACTCCGGGCCGACCAGCCGCTGTTCCAGCTCGTTCAGTGTGATCCGGATCCCGACCGTCCCGGCCAGCCCCACCCGGAGCCGGCTGCGGGCGAGTGCGATCAGCGCGGTCAGGCCGTACTTGTTGATCAGCGAGGTGCGGTAGCGCGCGGTCGCGTCGGGGTCGCAGAGCCGGGCGCGGGCAGGGAGCCGGCGGCCGGTCGGGCGTCCGTGGGTGTCGCAGGGGCCTATCAGCACCCGCGGGTGGCGCCGGATCCGTTCGGCCTCGCCGGAGTGGGCGGGGGTCCAGACGCCGAGCGCCGTGCCGTCGGGCACGACCCACAGCTGGGAGTCCTGCCGGCTGCCGTCGTCGCCGAAGGTGGTCAGCAGCAGGTACCTGCTGTCGGCGAGCCGGTCGGTTCGGTCGTGCATGATCTCCTGCCTCTCGCGGGGGGCGGGGTCAGTGGTGGCCGTGGCCCTCGGTGATCTCGCGGTACTCCTCGGCGGTGGGCCTGGGGATCCGGGCGTGATCGCCGTGGAATCCGCGGGACAGCCGTACCCGGGTGCGGGTGAGCACGCCCGCCGGCCGGGCCACTCCATTCTCGTCCGCCGAGGGCGGCAGTTCGAGGGGTCGGGGCTGTTCGTGGGCGGTGAGCCGGTGAAGTTCGGCGGGCGCGAGCGCGGCGTGCACCTCGGTGAACTCGCCGTGCGGCAGCCGGTGGATGATGCCGGTCTCCCGCCCGTGCAGCACCTTGTCGCGGTCCCGTCGCTGCAGGCCCAGGCACCAGCGCTTGGTGACCACGAAGACCGCCACCGGGACGACGAAGAAGCCGATCCGCACCGCGTAGGTGATCGCGTTGAGCGACAGGTGGAGGTGGGTGGCGATGAGGTCGTTGCCGCCGCCCGCGAGCATCACCAGGTAGACGCTGATCCAGGCCGCGCCGAGGGCGGTGCGCACGGGCGCGTTGCGCGGCCGGTCGAGCAGGTGGTGCTCGCGCCCGTCGTTCGTCACCCAGCTCTCGACGAACGGGTAGACCGCGATCGCGCCGAGGATCACCGGGAACATCGTGAACGGGATCAGCACCCCCAGGTTGAGGGTGTGCCCCCACAGGCTGATCTCCCAGCCGGGCATGACCCGGATCAGGCCCTCGGCGAAGCCCATGTACCAGTCCGGCTGGGCGTCGGTGGAGACCTGGTCCGGACGGTACGGGCCGTACGCCCAGATCGGGTTGACGGTGGCGACCGCGGACATCAGCGCGACGATCCCGAAGACCAGGAAGAAGAAGCCGCCGGCCTTGGCCGCGTAGACCGGCATCAGCGGCATGCCGACCACGTTCTTCTCGGTCCTGCCGGGGCCGGCCCACTGGGTGTGCTTGTGGTAGAAGACCAGGATCAGGTGGGCCACCAGCAGGCCGAGCATGATGCCGGGCACCAGCAGCACGTGGATGGTGAAGAACCTCGGGATGATGTCGTGCCCGGGGAACTCCCCGCCGAACAGGAACATCTGGATGTACGTGCCGACCAGCGGCACGGCCAGCACCACGCCCTCGATGAACCGGATGCCGGTGCCGGAGAGCAGGTCGTCCGGGAGCGAGTAGCCGAAGAAGCCGTCCAGCATGCCGAGGAACAGCAGCAGGAAGCCGAAGACCCAGTTGATCTCGCGCGGCTTGCGGAACGCGCCGGTGAAGAACACCCGCATCATGTGGACGAACATGGCCGCGACGAAGACGATCGCCGCCCAGTGGTGGATCTGCCGGATGAGCAGCCCGCCGCGGACCTCGAAGCTGATGTCCACGGTGGAGGCGTAGGCCTCGGACATCGAGATGCCCTTGAGCGGGACGTACGAGCCGCTGTAGACCACCTCGCCCATGCTGGGCTTGAAGAACAGGGTCAGCCAGACGCCGGTCAGGATGATGATCAGGAAGGTGTAGAGGCAGATCTCGCCCAGCATGAAGGACCAGTGGTCCGGGAAGATCTTCCGCAGGTTGGCCCTGGCCAGGGTGTGGATCCCCAGCCGGCCGTCCGCCCAGTCGGCGGCCCGCCGCCCCCGCCCTGGATTCTGATTCCGGGTCATGTGCACGCACCTCAGTCCGAAGGAAACGGGGATAGTTCCCCGATTCGCGCTGGGGCCACCATAATCGGGGGGTGTTCCCCACTTCTACCCGGGGGTACCGTTCACGGCCGGGCCGGAAACGCCGAGCGGCCCGCCCGGTGTCGGAAGGACACCGGACGGGCCGCGAACGCACCCACGTGACCGGGACGGGCAGTGCCCCGAGGGGCGGCGGGGTCAGTGCACCAGCACCGGCACCTCGTCGACCTTCGCCGCGCCCGAGCCGGCGCCCGCACCCGTGGCGCCGGGGCGGCCGGCGTTGATGAAGGTGAAGGCGACCGCGGCGGCCGACACCAGGATCCCGAAGGAGATCCAGATCGCGGTGGTGAAGCCGTGCACCATGCCCTGGAACTGCAGGGCCTTGGCGGCCTCGGGCGAGGCGGCGGTGGCCATGGCGTGCTTGTGCGCGGCCGCCCAGGTGGTGGTGGCGCTGGCCGCGATGGTGTTCAGCAGCGCGGTGCCGATGGCGCCGCCGACCTGCTGCGAGGTGTTGACCATGGCCGAGGCCACGCCCGCGTCCCGCGGCTGGACGCCGTGGGTCGCCAGGCTCATGGCCGGCATGAAGGCGGTGCCCATGCCGAGGCCCATCAGGATCAGGCCGGGCAGGATCAGCGCCGGGTACGAGGTGTCCAGGCCGATGTGGGTCAGCAGGAACATGCCGGCCGAGGCGGTCAGGAAGCCGGGCGCCATCAGGAAGCGCGCGGGGACGCGGGTCATCAGCCGGGCGCCGATCTGGGTCGAGCCGGTGATCATGCCCGCCACCATCGGCAGGAAGGCGACGCCGGTCAGCACCGGGCTGTAGTCGCGCACGACCTGCAGGTAGTAGGTCAGGAAGAGGAACAGGCCGAACATGCCGATCACGGCCATGCCCAGCGACAGGTACACACCGCCGCGGTTGCGGTCCAGCACCACTCGCAGCGGCAGCAGCGGGGCCTTGACCTTGCGCTCCACCAGGGCGAAGGCGGTCAGCAGCACGGCGGCCGCGGCGAACAGGCCCAGGGTGCTGCCGGCCGTCCAGCCGCTGGACTCGGCGCGGGTGAAGCCGTACACCAGCGAGACCAGGCCGGTGGTCACCAGCAGCACGCCGGGGATGTCCAGCCTGTTGCGGTTGCGGCCCTCGGCGGGCTCGCGGATCACCAGGACGGCGCCGGTGGCGGCCACGACGGCGAACGGGATGTTGACGAAGAAGGTCCAGCGCCAGTTCATGTACTCGGTCAGGAAGCCGCCGAGGATCAGACCGATGGCGCCACCGCCACCGGCGATCGCGCCGTAGATGCCGAAGGCCTTGGCGCGCTCCTTGGCCTCGGTGAAGGTCACCGCGAGCAGCGACAGCGCGGCAGGCGCCAGCAGCGCGCCGAACACGCCCTGGAGGGCGCGGGAGCCGAGCAGCATCGCGGTGTTGACCGCGGCGCCACCGAGCGCGGAGGCCAGGGCGAAGCCGGTCAGGCCGACGATGAAGGTCCGCTTGCGGCCCCAGAGGTCCGCGATCCGGCCGCCGAACAGCAGCAGGCCGCCGAAGGCCAGCGCGTAGGCGGTGATCACCCACTGGCGGTTGCCGTCGGATATGCCGAGGTCCCGCTGGGCGGAGGGCAGGGCGATGTTCACGATGGTGGCGTCGAGGACGACCATCAGCTGGGCGAGGCCGATGAAGATCAGCGCCTTCCAGCGCCTGGGATCGGGCAGCGTCGCCGGGCGGGCGTCGGTTTGAGACATGGGGGTACCCATTTCACGTGCGTGGGTGTGCAAGAACGGTCAACTGCCGTACGGGAACGGCAGGTTGCCGTACGGGTGCGAGCGCGTGCGAACGCGTCCGGAGACGCCGCGCCGATCGGTGGTGCGTCGGGTCGGTGCTGGTGGTCGGTCAGTTCTGGGTCTGGAAGTCCTCGAAGGTCGCGGCCCGGCCGGGCAGGACCGAGCGGACGGGCGTGCGCAGACCGTCCAGGAAGATCTGCAGGTGCCGGTGGACGAACTCGTCGAGCAGCCGGCAGGAGGTGTTCGGCAGCGGTCGGGTCAGCTGGCTCATCGCGATGAACAGGTCGCCGTTGTCGATGTCCGGCCGCAGCTCACCCGCGGCCCGGGCGCGCTCCATCAGCCCGCCCACGGCGGACTGCAGGCGCTCCCGGACTTCGGTCAGGTCAGGGTCGTGCGGGTCGATGTGGCTGCTGAAAAGGGTGCAGAGGCCGCCGATCTTCTCCGCGACGGTCGCGTGCACGAACCGTTGCAGGGCGTCGAACGGGCCTCCGCCGTCAGGTGCGTCCGCCTCCGCCGTCGCCGTCTCGGCGAGCGCCAGGATGCGGCTCTTGACGAGCAGCGCCACCTCGCGGATCAGCGCCACCCGGTCCGGGAAGTTCCGGTACAGCGTGGCGTTGCCGACCCCCGCCCGTTTCGCGATCTCGTCCAGCGGCGCGTCCGCACCGTGCTCGACGAACGCGTCCCGGGCCGCCAGCACGATCCGCTCCCGGTTCCGGCTCGCGTCCGCACGCAGCTTCGGCGTGCGCACGCTCCCCGCGGAACGGGCCGACTCGGCGGCGACGGTGGTCATGGCTACTGCTCCTCCAGGATACCGGGGAAGTTCTCCCCGCTTCTGCCAACGTACTCGGAAACGGGGAATCTGTCCCCGTAATTTCCGGCCGCGACGTGACCTGTGTCACATGCGAGCACGTGTCGGGCCCGGTCGGTACCGGCAGAAGCCAGATGCCCCATGACCACTCGCCCGCGTGCTCGTTCTTCCGGCGGGTGCCCAGGCGAAGGAGCAAAGCCCGTGACCGCGATCTCCGACCGCCCGCAGATGCTGCCCGAGCAGTTCGAGGAATTCGCTCGTCATCTGGCCACGACCGCCGAAGGCGTGCGGCCGGAGTTCATCAACGGGAAGCCGGGGGTCAAGCCCGTGCCGGACGGCGATCACGGTCGCGTCACCCAGTGGCTGCTCCGCATCTGCATCCACGCTCGGCCGGAGCTGCACTTGCATGACCCAGGCCTCAAGGTGCAGGGCTGCCGAGGAGGATTCGCCCGCCCGGACGGCACGCTGGCCGACGCCGATGCCTTCGTTGGTCAAGGTGACTGGGCTGCTGCCGACCAGGTGCTCATGGCTGCGGAGGTCACGTCGTTCGACTCCGACACGGACCGCCGCGACCGCGTCGAGAAGCCCCGCGCGTACGCCGAGTCCGGGATCCCCGTCTACCTGCTGATCGACCGGGACTCCGCCGAGGTCCTCGTGCACAGCCAGCCCGACGGCGTCCGCTACGGGACCGTCCGGACCCTCCCGTTCGGCAGGATCGTCCAGCTCCCCGACCCGGTCGGCATCTCGCTGGACACCGAGCCGCTGAAGAACTGGGTGCGCTGAGCCCGGCCATGTCTTCCCGGGGCGGGTGGAGGCGTCGGCCTAGGCTGGGCGTCCCGGGCGGCCGGTGGGTCGCGGGAGTCGGGAGGGGCCCGGCGGCCGGGTGGGCGAGGAGGTTCGCGATGGGCAGCGAGGAGACGACCGCCAGGGTGCGCTGCGTGGCGGCCGTTCCGTGCTGGGTGAGCCTGATGGCCCGGGACCTGGAGGGCGCCAAGGACTTCTACGGCCCGCTGCTCGGTTGGAAGTTCGAGCCCGGGCCGGAGGGCTTCGGCCCGTACGTGCACGCGGTGACCGGCGGGGAGGCGGTGGCCGGGCTGGGGCTCGCGGGGGCCGGGGCGGTGCCGCTCGCCTGGACCAGCTACTTCGGGACGGAGAGCGCCGACGCCGCCGCCGACGCGGTGCGCGAGCGCGGTGCGACCCTGGCGGTCGGCCCGCTGGCCTTCGACGCCGGGCGGGTGGCCTTCGCGGCGGACCCGGCCGGGGCGGTGTTCGGCATCTGGGAGGGCCCGCTGGGCCGGGCCCGGAAGCTGGAGCTGCCGGGTGCGCCGGTCTGGATCGAGCTGCGCACCCCGGATCCGTTCGCGGCCGCGCTGTTCTACGGCGAGGTGTTCCGCTGGGACGGCCGGGACGCGGAGCGCTTCGAGGTCCGCTGGGAGCACGACCGGGTCGTGCTGCGGGCGGAGGGGCACAGCGTCGCGGCGCTGGCCAAGGAGCAGGCGGGCGGTCCGGCGGGCACGCCGCCGCACTGGGAAGTCTCCTTCGCCGTCCAGGACACCGACCGGGCGCTGGCCCGGGCCGTGGAGCTGGGCGGTTCGGTGATCGGCCCGGCCTTCGACACCCCGTACGGGCGGGTGGCCCGGCTGAGGGACCGCGAGGGCGCCCGGTTCGCGGTGATCGGCCCCAAGGGCTGAGCCGCACTGCGGAGGCGGGGAGCGACCCGGCTCATTCCGGGTCGCCGAGCGCCTCCCGTTCCGTCCGCAGCCGTTCGCCGAGCGCCGCGCGGGCCGCCGCGGGAAGGGCCTTGCGGGCGGCCGGGAAGAGCACCTTCTCCTCGCCGGTCAGGTGCCGCCGGAGAGTGTCGGCGAGGCCGCGCAGCAGGGTGTCGAAGGCCGGGTCGGCCGGGCCGAGCCCCTGCAGGTCGGAGAGGTACTGCCCGATCGCCAGATGGTCGTGGATGCTGCGGAAGACCAGTGCCCCGCCCTCGGGCACGTCGTGCTGGACGACCGGGAAGAGGTGCTCCTCCTCGGCGGCGCAGTGGGTGAACAGCAGGTCGGTGAGCCGGGCGACCAGCTCGGCGCGCTCGGCGGAGCCGGCCGGTGCCATTTCGGCCCGGTCGAGCAGCTCGGTGACCGCCTTGTGGTCGGCGGTGAACTCGCCGAGGATGTCCGGCCTGCGACTCATGGCGTGACCGCCTCTCGTCCGGGATCAGGACTGCCCCCCGTACCGTCCAGTATCCGGCGTCGTCGAACGGAACCCGGAACCCGCAAGCCGGAACCCCCGAGCCCGGAACCCGCGACCCGCCCCGACCGGGTGCCCCGGTTCCGGCGGGGCCCCCGAGTCGCTCACGGGTCGTCAGTTGTTCAAATTCGAACTGCACGGTACGGTCGAGGAGTGGCCGGTTCAAATTTGAACAACAGGCGCGGGGAACCGCATCCTGCCCGGCCGCACCACCACCCGTACCCCTACGACCGACCCCGATCGATGGAGACGCGCATGCCGAGCAGCAGCCCGAGCACGACCGCCGCCACCAGCCCCGCCGGCCCCACCCGGAACGGCTCCGGGCCCGCGGCCACCTCCCCGCACGCCTATGACGCCGGACTCCTGCTCCTGCGCCTGGTGCTCGGCCTGACCATGGCCGCGCACGGCAGCCAGAAGCTGTTCGGCTGGTTCGGGGGCGGCGGGATCGACGGCACCGGTCAGTTCTTCACCATGAGCGGCTACCCGGCGGGCAACGCCATGGCCGTGGTCGCCGGCCTCACCGAGGTCCTGGGCGGACTCGGTCTCGCCGTCGGCCTGTTGACCCCGCTGGCGGGTGCCGCGGTCGTCGGCACCATGGTCAACGCGATCGCCGTCACCTGGGGCGGCGGCTTCTTCGCCCCCAAGGGCAACGAGTACGAGCTGCTGCTGACGGCGGGCGCCGCCGCCCTCGCGCTGACCGGCCCGGGCCGCTACGCGGTGGACCGCTTCCTTCCGGTGCTGAAGGCGCACCGCCTGGCGTACGGCGTGGCCGCCGTGCTGGTCGGCCTGGCGACGGCCGGGGTGATCCTGCTGCTGCGCAAGTAGCCCGACGTCGACGGCGAGGGGCTCGACCCGCTCTCCCGGAGGCCGTGGCGGCCGATCGCCGCCACGGCCTCCGCGCGCTTCCCGGGCGCCCCGCGGACGGCTGGCCGTGCCGCGTCACTCGCCGATCCGCACCAGCGCCAGGGTGATGTTGTCCGGCCCGCCCGCCTCGATCGCCGCCTTCCACAGTTCGAAGGCGGCCTTCCCGTCGGCCCGCTCGGAGGTGTCGTACGACGTGGCGAGCAGTCCGGCCAGCTCCTCCTCGGTCACCGGGTCGGTCAGGCCGTCGCTGCACACCAGGTAGCGGTCGCCGACGGCCAGCGGCGAGGTCCGCACGTGCGGTTCGACGGAGGTGGGCCCGAGCGATCCGCCCAGGGTCTGGGTGACGACCGAGGTGGTGCGCCGACCGGGCTGCAGCGGCGGGCTGTCGTCCACGCTCACCCGCCGCAGCCCCTTGCCGGTGACCCGGTAGACCCGGCTGTCGCCGATGTTGAAGACCACCGCCTGCCCGGGCAGCAGCACCAGCCCGGCGACCGTGGTGCCCATCGCGGCCAGCTCGGGGTCCCCGGCGGTGGCCGCGTAGACCGCCCGGTTGCACTCCTGGAGTTCCTCTCGGACGGCTTCCTCGTCGTCCAGGCCGCCCCCGGTGGCGGCGAGGCGGCGGGCGACCAGGGCGCTGGCCACCTCGCCGCCGGGGTGACCGCCGAGGCCGTCGGCCACCGCGACCACGCAGGGCGGGCCGAGCGGGAAGAGCAGGGTCTGCGGGTTGGTGGTCACGGTGGCGCACAGCGTCCAGGGGCCGATCGTGAGGCTGTCCTCGTTGTGCTCCCGCACCAGGCCCTCGTGGCTCAGTGCGCTCACCGCGATGTACGGCGCCATCGGTTCGCCGTCCTCCCGGCGGGCCCCGCCGCTGTCGGGGTCCGCCTTCCGTTGCTGTCGGTGCCCGCCTTCCATTGTCGGCACGAACCGGGGGAATAACGATCCGCGGCCGGCTGCTAAGGTGGTTGAAAGTTGGACTACCTGGGACCTCCTGGAGTGTGGTGAGCAGCATGCAGTTCGGAATCTTCAGCGTCGGCGACGTCACCCCCGACCCGACCACCGGCCGCACCCCGACCGAGCACGAGCGGATCAAGGCGATGGTGGCCATCGCGCGCAAGGCCGAGGAGGTCGGCCTGGACGTCTTCGCGACCGGCGAGCACCACAACCCGCCGTTCGTCCCGTCCTCGCCGACGACCATGCTCGGTTACATAGCCGCGCAGACCGACCGCCTCATCCTCTCCACCTCGACCACGCTGATCACCACCAACGACCCGGTGAAGATCGCCGAGGACTTCGCGATGCTCCAGCACCTCGCCGACGGCCGGGTGGACCTCATGATGGGCCGCGGCAACACCGGCCCGGTCTACCCCTGGTTCGGCAAGGACATCCGCCAGGGCATCCCGCTCGCGATCGAGAACTACGCGCTGCTGCACCAGCTGTGGCGCGAGGAGGTCGTGGACTGGCAGGGCCGCTTCCGCACCCCGCTCCAGTCCTTCACCTCCACCCCGCGCCCGCTGGACGACGTCCCGCCGTTCGTCTGGCACGGCTCGATCCGCAGTCCCGAGATCGCCGAGCAGGCCGCCTACTACGGCGACGGCTTCTTCGCGAACAACATCTTCTGGCCCAAGGAGCACTTCCAGAAGCTGATCGAGCTCTACCGCGAGCGCTTCGCCCACTACGGCCACGGCACGCCCGAGCAGGCGATCGTCGGCCTCGGCGGGCAGGTGTTCATGCGGAGGAACTCCCAGGACGCCGTGCGCGAGTTCCGTCCGTACTTCGACAACGCGCCGGTGTACGGGCACGGGCCCTCGCTGGAGGAGTTCACCGAGCAGACCCCGCTGACCGTGGGCAGCCCCCAGGAGGTCATCGAGAAGACGCTCGGCTTCCGCGAGACCTTCGGCGACTACCAGCGCCAGCTGTTCCTGATGGACCACGCCGGTCTGCCGCTGAAGACCGTGCTGGAGCAGCTGGACCTGCTCGGCGAGGAGGTCGTGCCGGTGCTGCGCGAGGAGTTCGCCAAGGGCCGCCCGGCCGGGGTGCCGGAGGGGCCGACCCACGCCGCGCTGGTCGCGGCGCGTGACGCCCGTGACGCCCACGAGAAGGAGGAGGTCGCCAAGTGACCGCGTTCAAGCTGGCGGTGGTGAGCGCCGGACTGAGCAAGCCGTCCTCGACGCGCCTGCTGGCCGACCGGCTCGCCGAGGCGACCGTGCGCCGGCTCGGCGAGGAGGGCCGGGAGGCCGAGGTGGCCGTGGTCGAGCTGCGCGACCTCGCGGTGGACATCGCCAACAACTTCGTCACCGGGTTCCCGGCCGCCGCGCTGCGCGAGGCGATCGGCGCGGTGACGGACGCGGACGCGGTGATCGCGGTGACGCCGATCTTCACCGCCTCCTACAGCGGCCTGTTCAAGTCCTTCTTCGACGTGATCGACCACGACGCGCTCACCGGCAAGCCGGTGCTGATCGCCGCCACCGGCGGCACGGCCCGGCACTCGCTCGCCCTGGAGCACGCCGTACGGCCGCTGTTCAGCTACCTGCGCGCCGTGGTGCCGCCGACGGCCGTGTACGCGGCCACCGACGACTGGGGCACGGCCGGGGACGCACTGACCGACGGCCTGCCGGGCCGGATCGAGCGCGCGGCGGGCGAGCTGGCGGCCCTGCTGGCCGGGCGCGGCCCGGCGGCGGGGGCGGCGGGGGCGGCGGTGCCCGGGCAGGTGGTCCCGTTCGCCGAACAGCTGGCGGCGCTGCGGGTCTGACACCGGGCGGCCGAGGGGCGGGTGCGCGAAGGAGCGCGCCCGCCCCTTCCGCATGCCTCCGGTACCTCCGGTGCGTCTCCGGTACCTCCGGTCGGGGTCCACCGGCTGCGCGTCGATCGTGCCGATTTGTCCGCTGTGCGGTGTAATCGTCGGGCCCTCGACCACCTGAAGACCGGCCACCACCCCAAGCGGATCTTCGCCGACCACCGCGCCGAGTGGGACGCCACCCGGGCCTCCTGAGGAGGAACACGTCGTGCAGCCCGAACCGCAAGCCGTGCTCTCCCCGCTGACCGGCGCGGCGATCTTCCTGGTCCTCACCGTCGAGCCCGGCGGCGAGGACGCCGTCCGCGACCTCCTGCCCGACCTCGCCGGACTGCGCCGGTCCGTCGGCTTCCGGGCCCCGGACGGCGGCCTCACCTGCGTCACCGGCATCGGCTCCGAACTCTGGGACCGCCTCTTCGGCGGCCCCCGGCCCGCCGGTCTCCACCCGTTCCAGGAACTGGCCGGCCCCCGCCACCGTGCCCCGGCCACCCCCGGCGACCTGCTGCTGCACCTGCGGGCGGAGCGGATGGACCTCTGCTTCGAACTGGCCGGCCAGCTCACCACCCGGCTCGCCGGGGCGGCCACCGTGGTCGACGCCGTGCACGGCTTCCGCTACTTCGACGACCGGGACCTCCTGGGCTTCGTCGACGGCACCGAGAACCCCGAGGGCCGGGCCGCCGCCGAGGCCACCCTGGTCGGGGCGGAGGACGCGGACTTCGCGGGCGGCAGCTACGTCATCGTCCAGAAGTACCTGCACGACCTGGACAAGTGGAACGCGCTGAGCGTCGAGCAGCAGGAGGGGGCGGTCGGCCGCACCAAGCTCACCGACATCGAACTGGACGACGACGTCAAACCCGCCGACTCGCACGTGGCGCTCACCGTGATCACCGGTCCGGGCGGCGAGGAACAGAAGATCGTCCGCTACAACATGGCCTTCGGCTCCTTCGACGGCGGCGGCGAGTTCGGCACCTACTTCATCGGCTACGCGCGCGACCCCGGGGTGACCGAGGAGATGCTGCGCAACATGTTCATCGGCAACCCGCCCGGCACCACCGACCGGTTGCTCGACTTCTCCACCGCCGTCACCGGCTCGCTGTTCTACGTACCGACCGCCGGCCTCCTCGACTCCCCGCCGCCGGCCGCCCCGGCCGCCGCTGCCGTTCCCGCCGTCGAGGCCCGTGCGGACGGCTCGCTCGGCATCGGCAGCCTCAAGCCGACCTCCTGAAGGCCGACCTCTGAAGGCCGACCCCCTGGTGGCCGCCCGCCTGAAGCCGATCCTCCGAAGCCGACCCTGAACAGGACCCGCACCGTGAACAACCTGCACCGCGAACTCGCCCCCGTCTCCGCCGCCGCCTGGGAGGAGATCGAGGAGGAGGCACGCCAGACCTTCAAACTCCACATCGCCGGACGCCGGGTGGTCGACCTCGCCGGTCCCGAGGGCGCCACCCTCGCCGCCGTCGGCACCGGCCACCTCACCGGCATCGAACCGCCCCTCGACGGCGTCCGGGCCCGCGCCCGGGCCAGCCGCCCGGTGGTCGAACTGCGGGTGCCCTTCACCGTCGGCCGGGAGGCCGTCGACGACGTCGAACGCGGCTCCCGCGACTCCGACTGGCAACCGGTCAAGGACGCCGCCCGCACCCTCGCCCGCGCCGAGGACCGGGCCGTCTTCGAGGGCTACCAGGCTGCCGCGATCGAGGGCATCCGGGCCGGCTCCAGCAATCCGCCGGTCCAACTCCCGGACGACGTAAGGGAATACCCGGAGGCCGTGAGCCGTGGGCTCACCGCCCTCCGCCTCGCGGGCGTCGGCGGACCGTACTCACTCCTGCTCGGCGCCGAGGCCTTCACCGCCGTCAACGAGACCAGCGACCACGGCTACCCCGTCCACAACCACCTGGCCCGCCTGCTGGACGGCGACATCATCTGGGCCCCCGCGATCGAGGGGGCGTTCCTGCTGTCCACCCGGGGAGGGGACTTCGAGCTCTGCCTGGGCCAGGACGTCTCGGTGGGCTACCTCTCCCACGACTCGGACTCCGTGCAGCTGTACCTTCAGGAGTCGCTCACATTCAGCGTGTACACGGGAGAGGCAGCCGTCGCTCTACACGTTTGACACCAGATGGGGATGACCCAGACGGTGTTGCCGTGCGTCCCGTGGGCGGTCGTGATGTCCTGTTCCCCGTGCACGAAGGTCATTCCCTTCCCTCCTTGATCGCAGGTCGGGGCCGTCGACGAGGCCCGCTGCCGATGCTCCCCGGGCGGGCCGGCGGATTCATTGACGGGACCTGGCGGAGGCTTGCGGAAACCCTGTGTCCGCGTCCGGCCGCCGCGCCCGGCGATCGGACACGGGGTAGGGTACTGAGTGCCTTTACGAGGGGTACTGAGTGCCGTATTCTTTCGGTGGAGCCTCTGACGCCAGTCGAAGAGAGCCGACACGGCATCGGTCCAGGTGGCGCTCACCGGCGCGCGGACCGCGGCCGGGCCGGACTTGGCACTCAGTACCCTCGGCCTGACCTGAGGCCGTGGATCCAGTGCATCCGTGCACCCGTGACAGGAGAAACCGCTCATGAGCTTGAGGATCGTCGTCTGTGTGAAGTACGTGCCGGACGCGACGGGTGACCGTCGCTTCGCGGACGACCACACCACCGACCGGGAGGGTGTGGACGGCCTCCTGTCGGAGCTGGACGAGTACGGCGTCGAGCAGGCGCTGCGGATCGCCGAGGCGAACGACGGTGCCGAGGTGACGGTGCTGACGGTGGGTCCGGACGACGCGAAGGACGCGCTGCGCAAGGCGCTGTCGATGGGTGCGGACAAGGCCGTTCACGTGAACGACGACGACATCCACGGTTCGGACGTGCTGGGGACGTCGGCGGTCCTGGCGAAGGCGCTGGAGAAGACCGGGTTCGACCTGGTGATCGGCGGCATGGCGTCGACGGACGGCACGATGGGCGTGCTGCCGGCGCTGCTGGCGGAGCGGCTGGGCGTGCCGCAGGTGACGCTGCTGTCCGAGGTGTCGGTCGAGGGCGGCGTGGTGAGGGGCCGTCGTGACGGTGACGCGGCGACCGAGCTGGTCGAGGCCCCGCTGCCGGCCGTGGTCTCGGTGACGGACCAGTCGGGCGAGGCCCGCTACCCCTCGTTCAAGGGGATCATGGCGGCGAAGAAGAAGCCGGTGCAGTCGCTGGACCTGGACGACCTGGGCATCGAGGCGGACGAGGTCGGCCTGGCGGGTTCGTGGACGGCGGTCGAGTCGGTGGCGGCGCGTCCGGCGCGCACCGCGGGCACGGTCGTCAAGGACGAGGGCGAGGGCGGCAAGCAGCTCGCCGCGTTCCTCGCCGACCAGAAGTTCATCTAGTCCGCACCCCGACCCCGACCCAGCGAAACACGGAGACATAGAGCAATGGCTGAGATTCTCGTCCTGGTGGACCACGCCGAGGGTGCGGTCCGCAAGCCCGCCCTGGAGCTGCTGACCCTGGCCCGCCGCATCGGCGAGCCGTCCGCCGTCGTGCTCGGCGCGGGTGCCGCGGCCGCCGACATCGCCGCCAGGGCCGCCGAGTT